>JAKQSG010000098.1 GCA_029563245.1 Candidatus Omnitrophota bacterium | reverse complement strand
AAGCCGTTATTTAGGCATAGATATTCCCGCCTTGCAGGATTCTCTTTCCGGCTATCCGCTTCTATTAAGCGCGTTATTATACATATTGTTTTATGTAACCATCAGCTTTTTTCTTTTTTTCTCCAAGGATGTATTCTGGTTTACCGGGGCATTGCTCTTCGGTCCCTTTTTAAGTGCTTCCTTAATTTGCGTGGCCGAATTTATAAATGCTTTTATTTTATTCTATTTATCTCGTTTTCTGGGAAGGGGGTATGTGCAGAAAAAATTATCCGGAAGGTATCAGGCCCTGGATGAAAGACTCAGCAGACTGAATATTTTCTGGTTGCTTGTATTTAGGGTCGCGCCTCTAGTTCCCTACAGATTCATGGATTTGGCTGCTGGCTTAACTGGAATGCGCTTTGGAAAATATTTGACAGCAGTTATTTTTGGCACGCCTTTAAAAATGTTTTGGATCCAGTATATTATTTATGCCGTAGGCAAAAAGATCCTAAATAACCCGCTGGCACTTACGGAATATTTCTTGAATAATAAGGTATTGTTTTTCTTTAGTTTTATCTATATTATATTAGCAATCATGGTCATTTTTAAAATAATAAAAAAGGATTAGTCTCAATGGCGGTAAAATTAAGATTTCTTGGCGGAGTAATGACGGTTACGGGTTCAAGTCATTTGATTACTGCCGGTAAAACTGAAGTTTTGCTTGATGCTGGATTGTTTCAGGGGAGGCGAGACGAATTCTATAAGATAAATATGACGTTTGATTTCAACCCGCGTTCAATCAATGCCCTTATCCTATCCCATGCCCATATTGACCATTGCGGCAATATCCCCAGCTTAATCAAGAAAGGGTTACGTTGTAAGATATATACTACATCCGCTACTAAAGATTTGGCGGGATTAATGCTTGAGGATTCGGGTAAAATACAGGAAGAAGATATAAAGTACCTGAATAAAATAAACAAAAGAATTGGTTTGCCTAGAAGAGAACCGCTTTATACTAAAAAGGAAGCTGCGCGGGCAACTAAGATTTTTAGACCCATAGCTTACGGGCAGAAGTTTTGCGTGGCCAAGGATGTTTATGTAACCTTGATAAATGCCGGGCATATTTTAGGTTCAGCGATAACTATTTTAGATATTAAAGACGAAGGCCGGCCTATCCGCCTGGGGTACGCCGTGGATTTGGGGAGAAAAAACCTTCCCTTGCTTAATGATCCGGTTATACCTAAAAACCTCGATTACCTTATTATGGAGAGTACTTATGGCGGCAGGCTACATGCGCCTATTGAAGAGGCCCAGTCAAAGTTAAGGGAGGCTATATCGCGTACCTTACGCAGGGGAGGTAAGGTTCTTATTCCCTCCTTTACCCTTGAGCGCGCGCAAGAGGTAGTTTATTTTCTGAATGAATTATTGAAAGAGAAGCTCATACCTTCGGTGCCGATATATGTAGATAGTCCGTTGGCTACGGATATTACCGAGATCTTTGAATACCACTTTGATTATCTAGATAAGAAGACGGGTGATGATATAGCAAGAGGGGATAGTCCTTTTGGCCTGCTTAATTTAAGGTTTATCCGGGATCAAAAAGAGTCTAAGGCCTTGAATGCGGATAAGCGTCCGATGATTATTATTGCCGGAAGCGGGATGTGCGAATCCGGCAGGATCCTGCATCACCTGCAGAATAATATCGAAGATAGTCGTAATATGATACTTGTAGTTGGTTATATGGCCCGCGATACTTTAGGCAGGCGGATTGTCGATAAAGAAAAGCTGGTGCGTATATTCGGTATTGAGTATGAGCTTAACGCTGAGGTGATTACGGTTAATGCCATGTCAGGGCATGCCGATCAAAGAGAACTTGTGGAGTTTGTTTCCGCTTGCATGCCTTTAAAGCGAGTTTTTCTGGTGCACGGCGAAGAGGAGCAGATAAATACTTTATCAGGTATCCTCGCGCAAAAAGGTATAAATGCTTATGGCCCGGTAAGAAATGAAGAAGTGTTGCTAGATTGATAATTGTGTGGTAATATTACCAAACTAAGGAGGATATACAATGACAGGCGGATTTTCAACACCTAAGAAGGATAAAGCAAGTAAGGTTTCGGGGGGGATGGCTGTTAAGACCGGTCAGATATTAGTTAGAGGGGTAGATACCTATAAGGCAGGCGTTAATGTGAAAGGCCCGGGTACACTTTTTGCCCTGTGCGATGGAAAGATCTATTTCACCCGTAAGAAAACAAGCCGCGGGAAATTACGCACATTTGTGAATATCAAGCCTACGGTCAAGAAGGCTAAATAAGTTTTCGGCTATGCAGGATAAGGCAAAAAGTTATTCCAATATCAGATACGGATTGAATATTACCGGATTAGCTTATAACTTTATCCTGCTTTTTTTATCTCTAAGATTGGGGATATCGCAGCGTATTGCCCTTATACTGGGGGATAATTTTCCGTCTTTACTGGTCTTGCCTTTATACCTAATCATAGTTTCCGTACTTTATTTCTTATTTAATTTTCCTTTAAGTTTTTACCAGTCTTATACCTTAGAGCATAAGTTTTCACTTTCCAGTCAGAGGATTAATGATTGGTGGAAGGATCAGTTTAAATCTGGGATAATCTCCTATATTATCAGCCTTTTATTATTTGCTGCTTTTTACCTTATTTTAGAGAATTTTCCTTATGGATGGTGGTTGGTTATTTCGTTAATCTGGATATTCTTTTCTGTTTTGCTGGCCAAGGTAATGCCGGTTGTTATTATTCCTCTATTTTTCAAATACAAAAGGCTTGCGGATGAGGTTTTGAGGGAGAGAATTATTCTTCTGGCCAAAAAGATGAATGTTAAATTGATAGATTGCTTTGAGATCGATTTTAGTAAGAAAACCTTAAAGGCAAATGCTGCTTTTGTAGGTGTGGGTAATACGCGTAGGGTAATCCTTGCGGATACCCTAAAAAATAAGTATACCCATGATGAGATTGAGGTAATCTTAGCCCATGAGTTTGCTCATTATAAGCTCAAACATTTAATAAAACTCATTATGCTTAATTCCTTTGTTACCTTAGCGGTATTTTATTTAATCTTTAATACTAATGTGTATCTATTAAATTTCTTTGGTTTGCCCGGGCTTTTTGATATTGCTGCCCTGCCGCTGATTTTTATCTATTTCCTTGTTTTTAGCATAATTACTCGTCCTCTGGAGGCTTTTGCGAGCAGGAGTTTTGAGAGAAGTGCTGATTTAAAGGCGCTTGAGGTAACAAAACTTAAAGAGGCATTTGTCTCTACTATGAATAAGCTCGCCAGCCAGAATCTTGCCGATAGAAACCCCCACCCAGTAATTAAGTTCTTCTTTTTTGACCATCCTCCGATCGATGAGCGCATTAAAAGTGCTAAATCATTCTCTTTTTAAGATTTAGAGAGGAAGTTTATGATGGAGCGGGCGGCGTAAGAGGCTGCGCCGGTTTCGCCAAGATGTGGCCTTATTGCGGACAGGTCTTCCTTAATAGCTTTTATTTTAGCCGGATCTTTAAGGGTTTTAACTGTGTAATCTGCGATTCTTCCTGGTGTTGCCTTAAGCTGTATAAATTCAGGGATTATCTTTTTGCCGGCTACAATATTAGCTAAGCCGATATAGGGCAGCTTTACCTGTGGCCGGTATAATAGGAAATTAAGAAAACCCATTTTATAAATAAGACAGAAGGGTTTTTGCATTATAGCTGTCTCAAGGGTAGCAGTCCCGGAACAGACCAGGCAGAACTCTGCAACGTTCATACAGTCATAAGGTTTGCCTTCTACGATTTTCACGTCCACTCCGTATTTCTTAATTAATTCCTTATAGGTATCCCATTCTACCTGGGGGTACTTGGCGACTATAAACTGGGCGTTTAGTTTTCTTTCTATGAGAATGGAACTTTTTAGCATAATCGGGAATATCCTTTTTACTTCTTGTTTCCTTGACCCCGGGAAGAGAGATATAGTAGTTTTATTTCTATCCAATTTTAAATTATTTATTAGTTCATCCTTTGCCATAGTAGGTTTTACTATATCCAAAAGAGGATGCCCTGCCCAGTCGGCGTCCACGCCGTGTTTTTTATAAAATGTCCGTTCGAATTTAAAAAGGACGATAACCTTTTTAATGTATTTCTTTATGGTTTTAATCCTGCCTTCCCGGGAAGCCCATAATTGCGGAGAGACATAATAAATAGTCAAAATCTCATTATTTATCTTTTTGGCCAGCCTGAGGTTAAAGCCTGAGAAATCCACGAAAATTATCGCATTCCAGCGCTCGTTTCTAATTTTCTTAAGGATCAGGTTTTTCAAGGAGATAAACCGGGGGAGTTTCTTAAAGACATCGAATAGCCCCATTACCGCAAGTCCCCGGATATCATAGAAAATATCAGCACCTGCGTTTTCCAGAAGGCTTGAGCCTATGCCGGAAATTTTAATCTCGGGGTCTATCTTTTTAATTTCCCTGACTAATCCTGCGGCGTGCAGTTCGCCTGAGGGTTCTCCGCAAATAATCAGGACCTGTTTTTCTGCCATATTTGATTTTGAATTTTAAGCGCACAATCCAGGGCCTCTCGGGCAACTTTTCCTGAAACCAGAGGCTCTTTATTCTGAGCTACGCATTCGATAAAAGAAGCAAGTTCTTTTTGCAGGGGCTGCTCTTTCTCGATAGGAAGGTTTTCTTTTGTAATTTTAAATAGCCCTTTGCGGTATACTACTGCCTGCGCATTCTTGTAATCGAGGGAGACATATGTATTTTCCTGGAAAATTCTGATTTTACGCATAGCCTCATCCGATACCCGTGAGGCGGTGAGATTGGCGACACATCCGTTTTTAAAGGTAAGGCGAGCGTTAGCGATATCCTCAAAGTCAGTAAGCACATTTACGCCTACTGATTCCATGCGTTCTATCGGTGAATTAACTAAACCTAAAATTATATCGATATCGTGTATCATAATATCTAATACTGCCCCTACATCAAGTGAGCGGTTGGGAAAAGATGAGAGACGGTGGCATTCTATGAATTTTGGGTCCTTAATGATCTTTTTAGTCGCACTGAAGGCGGAATTAAACCTTTCAATATGGCCTACCTGCAGGATTAAACGGTTATCCTGGGCTATTTTAATTAAACTGTCTGCTTCCTGAAGCGTAGGGGTGAAGGGTTTTTCTACAAGGGCGTGAATTTTATTATTCAGGAAATCAGCGGCAACCTTAAAATGCATTTTTGTAGGGGTGGCTATACTTACGGCGTCAACCTCGCCGTAAAGCTTGCGATGGTCGGTATAACCTTGGACTTGGAGTTCTTTTGATACTAAGTCAAGAGCTTTGCTATTTGTGTCGCATACCGCCACAAGGCTGCATCCGGGAATTTCCTTGTAAACCCTAGCATGTATGCTTCCCAGATGTCCTGTCCCTATAACCCCAACCCTGATTTTATCCATAGAAAGAATCATAGCAAATGGCTCGACAAAAGTCAATTGCTATGATAAAATACATTTTCTTTAAAGGATAAGAATATGCGTGACTATATAAAATTACTTAAGTTTGTAAGGCCATATCTGGGGCTTTTCTTTCTAGCCAGCGTATGCATGGGTTTTTCCGCCATATTTGACGGGGTATCTCTGGCGATGATGGTCCCTCTGGCGGATAAAGTTCTTACCAATAAGAAAATAGTTATTCCTGCCCAGTTACCGGATTTTTTAAGCAATTTTGTCGATAAGATAAATAATATCCCCGCAGAGGATCTCTTAGGCTATATGGCCGTAGCGATTATCCTGCTTTTTATAATTAAGGGCCTTTTTGGATTCCTGCAAAGTTATTTTATGTCAGATATCGGGCAGAGAATAGTAAGGGATATTAAGGCAAGGCTTTATGCTAAATTTCAGAATCTCTCTCTGGATTATTTCACGCATAAGCGAGGCGGAGAGATGATTTCCCGTATCACTAATGACGCCAGGGTAGTCGAAAATGCGGTTTCTTATGGCTCAAGCGACCTGGTTTACCAGGGCCTGCAGGTTATAATATTCTTCTCTATGACGCTTTTTATATACCCTAAGTTTGTTATATTTATTCTCCCTCCTTTGGCTATCCTGGGATATACGATCTCTAGGGTAGGAAAGAAACTTAGGAAATTATCCCGTAGTTCGCAGGAAAAGTCAGCAGATATAAATTCCGTACTGCATGAGACGATTATCGGGGCAAGGATTGTTAAGGCCTTTAACATGGAGGATTACGAGGTTAAGAAGTTTAATAAGATTAATAATGATTCCTATCGCTTGTCAATGAAATCTATTAAACGCACCCTGCTTTTAAGCCCGGCTACCGAGATTTTAGGCTGTCTTGCGGGGATTACGGTTTTTTACCTGGGGGGCCGGGAGGTTATTGCAGGAAAGATTTCTTTCGGTGTTTTCGGGCTCTTTATCGGAGCACTTCTATCGACTATCCGTCCGTTTAAGAAGCTAAGCCAGGTAAATTCATTGAATCAACAGGCAGTTGCAGCCAGCGATAGGATATACGAGGTTTTAGAGGCCAAGCCTTCAGTGGCCGAGTCTTCTTCGGCGCGTGTCCTTGCAGAATTTAAGAAGGGGATTGCCTTTGATGATGTTTGGTTTAGCTATGGGGAGAATACAGTCCTTAAGGGGATTAAATTGAGTATTCCTTTCGGGTCTATGCTTGCCATCGTAGGCCCCAGCGGCACGGGGAAGACGACGCTTCTAGATCTAGTTCCGCGATTTTATGATCCCAGTAAAGGCCGAATATTGCTTGATGGAGTGGATATACGGGAGTTCACCTTAAAATCTCTGCGTAGCATGATTGGGATAGTCAGCCAGGAGACCATCCTCTTTAATGATAGTATTAGGAACAATATAGCTTACGGGCGTCCTAACGCAACGGATAAGGAGATAGAGGATGCGGCGCGCCAGGCTAATGCCCATGATTTTATACTCCAGCTTTCGGAAAGATACGATACTGTTATCGGAGACCGGGGTATGCGTATTTCCGGAGGCGAACGCCAAAGAATTGCCATAGCTCGCGCACTTTTAAAGAACCCTCCGATATTAATTTTAGATGAAGCCACTTCTCAGCTGGATTCTCATTCAGAGCGGGTAGTGCAGGAGGCATTAGACCGGTTGATGATGGGTAGGACGGTATTTGTTATCGCCCATAGGCTTTCAACGGTACGCAATGCTCATTTAATTGCGGTTATGGATAAGGGGATGATCAGTGAAATAGGAACTCACCAGGAACTATTGACAAGAGGTGGGATGTATAAAAACCTTTACCATATGCAGGAAATACAAAAATAGTTGCAAATTTACTACATTTTTGTATAATATTACACTAAACCGCTTTTTATAGAGAAAAGTGAATATTAACAATTTCCCGCGGAAAAATCTTATTTAATGCGGGATCCCGCCTGTAAAAGTAAACCTGGAGGGAAAGGGAGGTAATAAAAAGTGCCATCAGATTTGATTAAGCAATTGTTAGAGGCAGGTGTTCATTTCGGGCATCAGACTAAGCGTTGGAATCCGAAAATGAAGAAGTTTATTTTTGGTTCAAGAAGCGGTATTTACATTATAGACCTTGAGAAGACTGAGGAGTGTATTAATTCGGCCCGAGATTTCCTTATGGATATAACCTCTAAGGGGGAATTTGTACTTTTTGTCGGTACGAAAAAACAGGCTCAAGAGGTTATGCAGCAAGAGGCAATACGCTGCGGGATGTATTATGTAACAGATCGCTGGCCAGGGGGGATGCTTACTAATTTTACTACTATCAAGAAGAGCATAAACCGCCTTAAAGAGATTGAGAAAATGAGAGAGGACGGCACCTTTGATAAGCTTACCAAGAAGGAGGTTGCCGGTTTGGAGAAGGAACTCTCTAAGCTTAATAAGAATTTCTCCGGGATTGTGCCTATGGAGAAGATGCCTAGGGCGATGTTTGTGATAGATACCTGCAAAGAAGAAACAGCGGTAAAAGAGGCGCGCAAGCTGCGCATTCCTATCGTTGCTTTAATTGATACTAATTCCAATCCTGACCTGGTAGATTATCCTATTCCCGGTAATGATGATGCTACTAAATCTATTAAGGCGGTAGCCAACATTATCACGGATACCATTATAGAGGGTAGAAAGAAATTCCTCTCTTATTTAAGCCAGGAAGGCGTAAAGGTGGCGGATAGCGATAAGTCCCTGGATGAGGTAGTGCTTTTACCCGAGGAGGAGCTGAAAATTAAAGAGATAGAGGAAATCGTTGAGACTATAGAGCCCGTTGCGGAAGAAGGAAAGATATTAAAAAAGGGTCATGTGAAGCCTGCAGACGTTAAGTTGAAGGGTAGAAAGAAAGGTACTAATTAAATGAAGATATCGGTAGATTTAATCAAGGAGTTAAGGGAGATGACCTCTTCTAGCGTTGCACATTGCAAGAAGGCGCTTGAGGAGACTAAGGGGGATTTAAAGAAGGCAGCGGTTTTATTGCGTAAGCAGGGTTTAGAGATTGCCGCAAAAAAACAGTGCCGGGCAGCAAAAGAAGGAAGGATTGAATCTTATATACATCACGGCAATAAAATCGGTGTACTCTTGGAGATAGACTGCGAATCTGATTTTGTTGCACGCAATGAAGACTTCGTAATTTTCGCTAAAGATGTGGCCATGCAGATAGCTGCTACGAGTCCGCTCTACCTTAAGAAGGAAGATGTGCCGGCAGAGGTATTGGAGAGCGAGAAGAGCAAAGAAGATTTTTGTAAGAATCACTGTTTGATGGAGCAGGTTTTTGTCAAGGACCCTTCAATAACGATTAACGATTATTTAGGCAGCATTGTGGCTAAGGTCGGCGAGAATGTGGTTATCCGCCGATTTATCCGTTATAAGATCGGCGAATAATGTCCACTTCTTCAGTTTATAGAAGGATAGTGCTTAAGTTAAGCGGTGAAGCCTTGCAGGGTAAGAAGTCGCACGGCATAGATCACGCTGTTTTGGTATCGATTGCCCGCCAGATTAAGGAAATCCGCGATTTAGAGGTTGATGTTGCAGTTGTTTTGGGCGCCGGTAATATATTCCGGGGACAGGAGAATACAGGTTCCCGCGGATTGGATATAGATAGGTCAGTCGCCGACTATATGGGTATGTTGGCTACTGTCATTAACGGTTTAGCTTTGCAAGATGCTCTTGAGAAATCAGGTGTGCCTACCCGCGTTATGACTGCCATAGATATGGAAAGGATTGCGGAGCCTTATATCAGAAGGCGGGCTATAAGGCATTTAGAGAAAGGCCGGGTGGTAATATTTGTTGCCGGTACGGGCAATCCTTATTTTACTACCGATACGGCTGCTGCCTTGCGCGCAATGGAGATTAATGCGGATGCTATCCTTAAGGGCACTCAGGTGGATGGGGTTTATTCTGCGGATCCGCTGAAGGACAGAGGCGCCAGGAAGTTTCTGCGTTTAAAATATATCGAAGTATTGAAAAAGGGGCTAAAGGTTATGGATGCTACCGCAGTCAGCCTTTGTATGGATAATAACCTCCCTATAGTAGTATTTAATCTGAATAAGCCCGGGAATATTAAGCGGGTTGTTTCAGGGGAGAATATCGGTACTATCGTGGCAAAATAAACCTTTTTATTTTCAGGCAAGGCAGGAGGCTAAATGACTACTAAAGAAATTTTACATACCACAGATGAAAAGATGAAGAAGGCTTTTGATTCGGTAATACGCGATTTCTCCGAAATACGTACTGGCAGGGCAAGTCCTGCGCTTGTTGAAGGAATATTCGTTGATTATTATGGTACGCCAACTTTGTTAAAGCAGCTGGCTTCTACCTCTGCTCCGGATGCGCATCTTTTAGTTATCCAGCCTTGGGATGTAAGCGCAATACCGGAAATAGAAAAGTCGATAATGAAGTCAAATTTGGGGATTAATCCTTCTAATGACGGCAAGGTCATACGCCTCTCTGTACCGCAGTTATCGAAAGAAAGGCGGCAGGAATTGGCTAAGGTGATACATAAAATGACCGAGGAGGGAAGGATATCGCTTCGTACCATAAGGCGTGATGCTAAGGAGCATTTGGAGAAATTAGAGAAGGATAAGGTCATATCCGAGGATGATAAGTTTCGCGGGCTAGATGAGCTTCAAAAAAACGTCGATAAATATATCCTTAAGGTAGACGAGTTGTTAAGGAATAAAGAAAAAGAAATACTGGAATTTTAGATTTGGGCCTCTAGCTCATCCGGTAGAGCAGCGGCTTTTTAAGCCGCGTGTGCCGAGTTCGAGTCTCGGGAGGCTCAATAAAATTATCAGCGGCAAGAGGAAATAGGGCGGATGGCGAAATTGGCAGACGCGATAGCCTTAGGAGCTATTGGGGCAACCCTTGGAGGTTCAAATCCTCTTCCGCCCACCAAATATGTCCCAAAACTCATGCGGGAGTGGCTCAGTTGGTAGAGCGTAACCTTGCCAAGGTTAATGTCGCGGGTTCGAACCCCGTCTCCCGCTTTTAAAATTAAAACCTGAAAGGAGAAACAGATGCAGATTATGGATTTTCTATCTAAGAAAGCAATCATTACCGATATCAAGTCTAGTAAAAAGGAAGATGTTATCCGTGAGCTGGTAGATGCTTTGATTGAGGCCGGAGATATCGAGAAGCGCTCACGCAACAAGTTGATCGAGTCTTTGATGAGCAGGGAAGCTCTTGGATCGACTGCTATCGGTCAGGGTATAGCTATCCCTCACGCAAAGTCTGATTGTGTCGGCAAATTAGTTGCAGCCTTCGGGCTCTCTAGAAAGGGAGTTGACTTTGATTCTTTAGACGGTGAACCCGCATATATATTCTTTCTTTTGGTAGCCCCTCAAGATTCAGCCGGACCGCATTTGAAAGCCTTAGCGCGCATCTCAAGACTTCTTAAGGATAAATATTTCCGTGATACCTTGCGCGCCTCTGAAGATGACAAGGCGGTTGTCAGGATTATAACTCAGGAAGACGAAAAGAGAGTCTGATAGCATTGATATGCCTATTAAAATTAATAGCTTATTCAAATGGCTTTATCCCGGAATAGGCCTTAAGCGATGGGTTCTCTTAAGTTTTTTCGGCATAGCCATTTTGGTTTTTTCCGCCGGAGGCCTGCGAAGCGATGAATTCCTGGTTTTTAAGATACTGGATTCCATAATTTTATTCTCCGGAATTGTCATCTTGATTCTGGGGGTAAAGAGAATATTAAGGTCATTTATCGCTGTTTTTGTCCCTGAGGCAAGGGGTTTAGAACTATTTGATATCATCTACCAGAATAAACAGGTTAACCGCGGGCCTAAGATAGCGGTAGTGGGCGGAGGGACAGGACTATCAGTTCTTTTGACCGGCCTTAAACAGTTTACCTCGAATATATCGGCAATTGTCACGGTTGCTGATGACGGAGGCTCTTCCGGCAGGATAAGGGAGGAGTTTGATATTTTACCTCCCGGGGATATACGTAACTGCCTGGTGGCATTAGCTGATGCCCCTGCTTTAATGCGTGATTTATTCCAATTTCGTTTTGATACAAGTTCACAGCTTTGCGGTCATAGTTTCGGGAATCTTTTTATTACGGTAATGACCCGATTAACAGGAGATTTTGAGAAGGCGATTAAAGAGACAAGTAAGGTACTGGCTTTGCGCGGGCAGGTTATACCTTCTACTTTAGATAAAGTAGTCTTGGCTGCCAAGCATAAAGATGGAACTGTTACTTTAGGTGAGAACAATATACCCAAGACCCATCGTTCCATAGAAAAGGTTTATCTTGATCCAGATAAGCCTCAGGCAACCCCAGATGCTATCAAAGCTATAAGTGAAGCACAGATTGTTGTTTTGGGCCCGGGTTCGCTTTATACAAGCATTATACCTAATCTTTTAATTAGAGAGATTACCGAAGCCATAGTTGCTTCGGATGCGGTTAAGGTCTATGTATGCAATGCTATGACCCAGCCTGGGGAGACCGACGGATACAGCGTTTCGGAACATATAAGGGCTCTTGTCTCGCATTCGCATCCCAAGGTACTTGATTATTGTATTGTGAATACCGCAGAGGTTCCTAAAGATATCTTAAGGCGGTATGCTGAACAGGGTTCATACCTGGTGGTAAATGATAGAAGAAAAATAGAAGATATGGGCTACCGTATAATTGAGGATGACTTCGGTATTATTGAAGATACCTTAATCAGGCACGACCATCTTAAGCTTGCCAAGATTATCTTGGGGCTTATCGAGGAAATATAATGGCTACCATTAAAAAGGAATTAGTAGTAAAGAATAAGCAGGGTTTGCATGCCAGGCCTGCGGCATTATTTGTGCAGATAGCCAATAAATTTGATTCGCGCATAACCGTTAGGCATGATGATGAAGAGGTGAACGGCAAGTCTATAATGGGTATACTGATGCTGGGCGCTGAAAAGGGCAGTTCTATTATTATTGAGGCAGACGGTGAAGATGCGAATCTTGCAATGTCGGAGCTAGAGAGAATTATTATGTCAGAGGAAGAGTTATGATAGAGCTTAAGGGCATAGCTGCGGCTAACGGTATAAGCATAGGAATTGCCCATAAAATTGGCAAAGAGGATTTCATAATTCCTAAGGATAATATTACTGAGGCCCAGATCCCATTAGAGATACAGCTTTTCGAAGAGGCGTTGATTAAGACGCGTAGAGAAATTATTGAGCTTCAAAAGAGGATGGGTTCGGATATGGGCAAGAATGAGGCCCAGATTTTTGATGCTCATCTGTTGGTTTTAGAAGACCGGATGCTTATTGAAGAGGTAATTTCCCGCCTGAAAAAGGATAAATTAAACGTTGCTTTTATTTTTCAGGAGGTTTTAAAAAAATATGTATCAGTTTTTGCCAGGATTGAAGATGAGTACCTTAAGGAGCGTATCTCCGATATCAATGATGTGGGAAGGAGAATCTTAAGGAATATCTTGGGCAAGGAGAGAAAGGGCCTAAGTGAGCTTAAGGATAGGGTAATAATTGTTGCGCATGACCTCTCTCCTTCGGATACTGCGGCTATGCATAAAAAGCGTGTTTCGGGTTTTGTTACGGATATAGGAGGGAAGACATCACATACCGCGATTATGGCTAAATCCCTTGAGATACCTGCTGTTGTAGGCGTTCAGGACGCCACAACTGAGATTGATTCCGGAGATATGTTGATAGTTGACGGGGGGCTGGGGGTTGTAATCGTTAACCCTGATGAGAAGACCCTGGTTTTATATCATACCGCAGAGGAGAAGTTAAAGGGAGTCCATGAGAGGTTTTCATCTGCCAAAGACCTCCCTGCAGTAACTTTAGATGGAGTAAAGGTAGAGATAAATGCAAACATAGAGTTCCCAGACGAAGTCCCGGGAGTAAAATTGCACGGCGGAGAGGGAATAGGCCTTTATCGCACAGAGTTTTTCTATATGAACCGCAAAGATTCTCCTTCAGAGGATGAACATTATCTTGCGTATAAATATGTTGCGCAAGAAATGAATCCTTATCCTGTTATTATACGCACCATAGACTTAGGGGGTGACAAATTTTTATCACAATTCCAACTTCCTAATGAAATACAGCCCTTTTTGGGTTGGAGGGCTATACGTTTTTGTCTGGCACGGCCCGAGATATTTAAATTGCAATTAAGGGCTATACTGAGGGCTTCAGTCCACGGGAATTTAAAGCTTATGTATCCGATGATATCCGGAATCGAAGAATTGCGCCAGGCTAATAAGCTACTCGAAGAAGCTAAGGAAGAGCTTAAGTCTAAGGGGATTCCTTTTGATGAAGATATCCAGGTAGGCGCTATGATTGAGGTTCCTTCTGCAGCAATGACCGCGGATATATTAGCAGAAGAGGCAGACTTTTTTAGTATCGGCAGTAATGACCTGATCCAATATTCTCTGGCAGTTGATAGGGCTAACGAAAAGGTAGCCTATCTTTATGAGCCTGCTCATCCGGCGGTTTTAAGGCTTATTAAGAATGTTATCGATTCTGCGCATAAGGGGGATATCAACGTAGGGATGTGCGGGGAAATGGCGGGTGAACCTAGCTTAGCTTTAATACTCTTAGGGATGGGGCTTGATGAGTTTAGTATGCCGCCTCAGGTTATACCTGAATTGAAATATTTAATCCGCTCAATTACTCTGGGGCAGGCTAAAGAAATTGCAGATGAGGCATTAAAGCTCTCTACCGGGCAAGAGGTGGAGGAGTATGCCCAGAGGAAACTAAAGGAGATTTTGAAATAAAAGCGTTAATTCTAGCCGCAGGTTATGCTACAAGGCTTTATCCCTTGACAAGGGAATACCCTAAGCCATTGTTGGAGGTTAAGAATAAACCGATTATTAATTATATAATTAATAATCTCAATTCTGTTAAAATTATAGATGAGTTAATTGTAGTTACTAATAGCAAGTTTATCGGAAGGTTCAGGCAATGGAAATTGAGGTTTAAAGGGCGAAAGAAGATAACCTTAGTTGATGACCGGACCAAAAGCAATGAAGACCGCCTGGGGGCAATCGGAGATATAAATTTTGTTTTAAGAAACAGGCGTATAAAAGATGACCTTTTGGTTATCGGAGGGGATAATTTATTCAGCGGCAACCTTAACGAATTTATCAACTTCGCGCTTAAAAATAAACCTAATACGACAATCGGCGCCTATAGGTTGAAGAACAAAAATGATGCAAGCAAATACGGCGTGCTTAAGGTTGGCAGGGATCATCGGGTTGTTGAATTTAAAGAAAAGCCCAAGAGGCCCAATTCTTCTTTAGTGGCGATGTGTTTATATTATATTCCGGTGGAACAGCTTTCATTAATCGGTAATTATATGAAACTTAACAAGAATAAAGTCGATGCTACGGGCAAATATGTAGACTGGCTTAAAAAGAAGGCGGATATATTTTGTTTTGTCTTTAAGGGTTCTTGGTTTGATATAGGCGACCACAAGTATTTGGCTGCAGCAAATAAGGATTTTAAATAAGAATATAAAAAAGGAGAGAAGATGTCGAACAGGTATTTTTTTACGTCAGAGTCGGTTGGAGAAGGGCATCCGGATAAGTTATGCGATCAGATATCTGATGCGGTATTAGATAAAGTATTATCTTCGGATAAGGATGCGCAAAGGAGCAGGGTTGCCTGTGAGACCTATGTAACTATGGGTCTTTTGATAGTGGGCGGAGAGATTACCACTAATGCCTATATAGATATCCAGAAGCTAGCCAGGGAAGTTGTAAAGGATATCGGCTATACGCATCCTAAGTATGGTTTTGATTATAATACCTGCGCCATTGTGAATACTATTAATGCCCAATCTCCGGATATTGCCCAGGGAGTTAACACCGGAGGCGCAGGGGACCAGGGTATTATGTTCGGATATGCCTGTAACGAAACAAAGGAGCTAATGCCTCTACCTATAACTTTAGCGCATAGACTGGTTAAGCGAATGGCAGATGTGCGCAGGGCTAATATTCTGAAGTATCTAGGGCCTGATTGTAAGTCCCAGGTTACGGTTGAATATGAAGATGGAGAACCTAAGCGTGTTGATTCTGTTGTTATCGCCTGCCAGCATACCGATGATATATTGGATGCCTCCGGCAAGAATATTACTTCTAAGGCGCGCTCTGAGATGATTAAGGTTATCGCTGGCCCTGTTTTAAAGGGTTTTTCAGATAAGAAGACTAAGTATTTTGTGAATCAAACAGGTAAGTTTGTAGTGGGTGGGCCTCAGTCGGATACGGGGATGACCGGAAGGAAGATTGTAGTTGATACTTACGGCGGAAGTATTGCCCATGGCGGAGGGGCATTTTCGGGTAAGGATCCTACTAAGGTTGACCGTTCTGCAGCGTATATGTGCAGGTATATTGCCAAGAATATTGTGGCTGCCGGTTTAGCCGATAAGTTTATGGTCCAGCTCTCTTATGTCATTGGTTATGCAAACCCGCTTTCTATTTTTGTAGATACCTACGGCACAGGAAAAATTCCCGATGTTAAATTAGTGAAGTTAATCCGTCAAAACTTCGAGCTTACCCCTAAGGGGATAATCTCTTCTTTAAGATTGCTTACGCCTATCTATAAGAAGACTGCCTGTTATGGTCACTTTGGTAGGGATGGTTTTAGATGGGAGAAAACAGATAAGGCTTCCGCCCTTAAAATGCAGGCGGGTAGATTATAAAAAGGAGAGATAATGAAATATGATGTTAAGGATATTAAGTTGGCCGTCCGGGGGGCATTAAGGATTGAATGGGCAAGCAACAATATGCCTGTTTTAAGACTCATAAAGCAAAGGTTTCTGAAGGAAAAGCCGTTAAAGGGTTTAAAGATAGCTGCTTGTTTACATGTAACAACCGAGACGGGTGTCTTAGCCGAAGTCCTTAAGGCGGGGGGAGCCGAAGTCTTTATCTGCGCCTCTAATCCTCTTTCAACCCAGGATGATGTTGCCGCGTCTCTGGTTAAAAACCTTAAGGTTTCAGTATTCTCTATTAAGGGAGAAGATACCAAGACTTATTATAGCCATATTAAATCCGCGCTGGAGGTAAAACCGGATATTACTATGGATGATGGGGCTGACCTGGTCAGCACAATACATCAGCGCCCCGCTTATTTGCATAAGAATATTATTGGAGGGACTGAAGAAACTACTACCGGCGTAATCAGATTAAAGGCCCTTGCCAGTGAGAATAAACTTCGTTATCCGATTATTGCGGTAAACGATGCCTTAACTAAGCATTTATTTGATAACCGTTACGGAACCGGCCAGTCTACCATTGACGGTATTATTCGCGCTACCAACAAGCTTATTGCTGGAAGTAATTTTGTGGTTGCCGGATATGGCTGGTGCGGTAAGGGTGTGGCTATGCGCGCCAAGGGAATGGGCGCTAAGGTAATAGTCATAGAGATAGATCCTCTGCGCGCCTTAGAGGCAGTAATGGATGGCTTTGAAGTTATGCCGATAATGCAGGCTTCGAGAATCGGCGATATATTTGTAACCGTCACCGGGGATATTAATGTTATACGCAGAGAGCATTTTAAGGCGATGAAAGACGGAGCAATAGTCTCTAACTCAGGGCATTTTAATGTTGAGCTGGATATTGACGGATTGAAATTGCTCTCTAAGTCTAAAAAGGTCATCCGTGATTTTGTAGAAGAACATACCTTAAAAGACGGCCGCAGGATATACCTTTTGGGTGAGGGCAGGCTTATTAATTTAGCCGCGGCAGAGGGGCATCCGGCATCGGTAATGGATATGTCTTTTGCAAACCAGGCGCTTTCAGCCGAATACATGGCTAATAATTATAAAAAACTAAAGAAGCAGGTTTATAGTGTCCCTGAAAAAATCGATAAGAATATTGCCCGCTTGAAATTAAAATCTTTAGGGGTTAAAATAGATGTATTGACCCCGCAGCAAAAGAAGTATCTGGCAAGCTGGGAGATGGGTACCTGAGAAATAACATTTTAAGATAATAACAATATTGCAAAGGAGGCATTATGCCCGGGATTAAAGGGAAATTATTCATTGCGGCAGTTTTTTCTTTAGTCTTACCTTTTTTTGTTTATGCCCAGGATATCCAGGCTGATTCGAAGATTTCAGCCGTAACTATTTATTCCGGGGATGCCCTTATCAAAAGGGTTGCACAGGTCAAATTGCCTCAAGGGGAAAACAGGGTGATCTTTGCGGATTTGATACCTGAAATCGACGAAAATTCACTTCGTGTATCTGGGGAGGGTAGCGCTGGCGTTAAGATTCTGGGAGCCTATATAAAAAAGGAATTTTTAAAAGAACAACCAGTCGATAAAGTAAAGGCGATACAGGAACAGATTCTCAAGCTTGAGGATGAAGTCCGCAAGTTCAATGATGCAAAAAAAAGGCTAGTTGATGAGAAATCTTTTCTTGATTCGATACGTTTCTTTTCTAAGGAGCAGCTGCCTAAGGATCTGGCTACAAAGATGCCGGCGATAAAAGATTTAAGCGATATGCTGACTTTTCTTGATTCCAGGTTAAAGGATAATTATTCCCAGGTAGTAGATTCTGAATTAAACATACGTGATTTAAGGAAGCAGATTGAAGTATTGCACAGGCAGCTTGCTGAGATATCCGCTCCAACACAGAAGATGAAACGTTCTATTATTGTGGAGCTAGATGTTTTAAGGGCAGGTAGTTTAAATATTGATATATCTTATAGGGTTGGCGGCGCATACTGGTATCCTTTGTATGATGCAAGGGTCAATTTCGACAAAAAGGAGACGGAGTTTGTCTCTTTCGCCTCTGTTAAGCAGAATACCGGGGAAGATTGGCAGGATGTTCGGATCTCCCTATCTACGGCAAAGGTGAATGTTTCAGGAGTCTTGCCGGAGATTGAGCCGTGGTTTTTAAGGCCATATCAGCCAAGGAAGCCGGCAGGTTTTGGCGGCAGCATGGTGCTCAGCAAACAGATGGACCTAGAAAGAAATCTATCCGCAGCTACGCAGCAGGTAGATCCTTATTTTCTCGAGGAGGCTGCCGTTATCCCGGCGGAACATGATTATGCCCTTCAGGAAGATAAAGGGATCTCTCTGGTTTACAGGATACAGCGGCTTGCATCTGTAAAATCGGGAGGCGAAGAGTATAAGCTTCCGGTCTCAAGCCAGGTTTTATCCTCGTCATTTATTTATTCCGCATATCCCAGGCTTTCTACTTTTGCCTATCTCGGCAGCAGGGTGGTTAATGCTAAAGATTTGCAACTCCTAGGGGGGAGAGTAAATGTTTTTCTTGACGGAGATTTTGTAGGGGTTTCACAGGTAAAGAATATTGCGCCAAATGAAGAGTTCGATCTTTATCTGGGGGTAGATGAAAACGTGAAGGTGAAAAGGGAGTTGTTGGAAAAGAAAGTTGATGAGACCCTCTTTGCCGGTATCCCCGCAACCATCAAGAAGACTATATACAGGTATAAGGTTACCGTTGAAAATTATAAATCTAAGGATATAAAGGCCAAGATTTTCGAGGCTATCCCTGTATCCGCAGATGATAGGATCAAGGTTAAGGTTGAGAAGGTAAGCCCTGAACCATCTTTAAAAGACTACAAGGATAAGAAGGGTATCTGGGTATGGGAATTCGAGCTTAAGCCTAAAGAAAAGAAGGAAATATTTTATAATTATATTATTGAGCATCCGCGAGATATGGAAGTAGAGGGGCTATGAAGAAGATAGCGGTATTAACTACGGGAGGAGATGCCCCGGGGATGAATCCGGCTATCCGCTCTGTCGTGCGTTATGGTATAGCCAAGAATTTAGAAGTTATAGGGGTGATGCGCGGATGGTGGGGATTGATTAACGAAGAGCTAAGGGAGCTTGATCATCACTCGGTATCCGGGATAATCAACCTAGGGGGAACAATCTTAAAGACCGGGCGTTGTCCTGAATTCGCAAAGAAAGAGTATCAGGATCGGGCATTCAATACTATAAAGAAAAACTCCATAGACGGGTTGGTGGTTATCGGAGGCAATGGTAGCTTTACTGCCGCATATCATTTTGGAGAGGCCTATAAGGTAGCGTGCGTGGGTATTCCCGCATCGATAGATAATGATATAAACGGCATAGATTTCACTATAGGTTCAGATACTGCTATTAATACCGCATTATCGGCAATAGATAATATCCGCGATACCGCAACTAGTATGGAGAGGATTTTTGTTATTGAGGTAATGGGAAGGGACTGTGGTTTTATTGCCCTTTCAGTTGCCCTGGCAGGCGGGTGCGAGGATGTGCTTATTCCTGAATTAAAGCCTGATTGGGAGAGAATGTGCAATGATATTGTCCAGGGGAATATACGCGGTAAATTAAGCTGGATTGTGGTAGTAGCAGAAGGGGCAGGGAGCGCAGTGGATATAGCAAATAAAATAACGGAGTTTACCTCGCTTGAAACTCGTGCCGTTGTCTTAGGCCATGTTCAAAGAGGGGGCAGGCCAACCGCCTTCAGCAGGGATCTGGCCTTGCGCTTAGGGGAGGCAGCAGTAGATTCATTACTGCAGGGAAAGAAGAATATAGCTGTAGGTTTAAGTTGCGGCAAGATAAGCGAGGTAGATTTTTCCGCCGCTATAAAAAAGAAGGAAATAAAGGCCGAATATTGGTATAATCTTATTAAAACCCTTACCTAAGGGTTGATTATGAAAGGAGCAGGTAAATAAGATGGGCAGAAAGACTTTAAGTATCGATAAAATTGTTATGGAATTAATACTTACTGATGATACTTCAGTTAAAAAGGAATTATCTAAGAAAATTCTGGGGATTGCTTATAAAAAAGGAATTTATCCATCCAGCATCCATGAGCTTTATATGGCAGCGGGCAGAGGAGAGATTCGTGGTTTTACGGTTCCGGCGATTAATTTAAGAAGCATGTCTTATGATTTAGCCCGAGCCATTTTCCGTACTGCCTTAAAGAATGATAGCGGCGCATTTATTTTTGAGATTGCAAAATCCGAGATGGGTTATACCTCCCAGCCTCCGGCAGAGTTTACGGGCGTTATTCTAGCTGCAGCTATAAGGGAGGGTTGGAACGGTGCAGTATTTATCCAGGCCGATCATACGCAGGTTAACCTCAAGAAATTTAAGGAGGCCCCGGATAAGGAGCTGCAGGCATTGCAGGATTTAATTGCGGATGCAGTATCGTGCGGGTTTTATAATATCGATATTGATTCTTCGACTCTGGTAGATTTATCAAAGAAGGAGATAAAAAAACAGCAGAAAGATAATTATGAGGTCTGTGCAAAGTTAACGCAATTTATCCGCAGGATTGAGCCTAAGGGCGTTACTGTTTCTGTGGGCGGGGAGATCGGGGAGGTAGGACATACCAATTCAACGCCTGAAGACCTGCGCGCTTTTATGGAAGGATATAATGAAAGGCTGCGTAAGGGTTTGGCCGGTATAAGCAAGATATCTATACAAACCGGTACTTCTCACGGCGGGGTGGTTAAGGCCGATGGGAGCATTGCCGAGGTTAAGCTGGATTTCGATACGTTAAAGACAATCTCCGGGATTGCAAAGAAAGAGTTTGGGATAGGCGGTGCAGTGCAACATGGCGCTTCTACCTTGCCCGAGGATATGTTTCATAAATTTCCGGAGAATGATACCCTTGAGGTTCATTTGGCTACGGGTTTCCAGAATATGATGTTTGACAGCGTGCATTTTCCGTTAGAGTTAAAGAATAAAATTTATGAATGGTTAAAAACCAATGCTGCTTCCGAACGTAAAGAAGGGGAGACCGACGAGCAATTCTTCTATAAGACCCGTAAAAAGGCTTTGGGGCCTTTTAAGAAAGACATTATGGGATTATCTGCGGATTTGCGCGATAAAATCGCAGCTGAGATTGAGAAAAAGTTTGATTTCCTTTTCAAGCAGCTTGATTGCGTGAATAATAAAAGCATAGTCGAGAAATATGTAACTTTAAAGCGCGTAATCGTTCGTAGCCGTAAAGGCGTAAAAGAAGTTGTGCATGACGGAGAAGGAGCGGATTAAGATGCGTTCAGATAAAATAAAAAAAGGTTTAGAGAGGGTACCGCACAGGGCACTTTTGCATGGTACGGGTTTATCGAATAAAGACCTAGCCAGGCCTTTTATCGGCGTTGCTACGTCTTTTACCGACCTTATCCCCGGGCATGTGGGGATGCGCGATTTAGAGCGTTTTATCGAGCGCGGAGTATGTTATGGCGCAGGCACTCCGTTTTTCTTCGGGATACCCGGTATATGTGACGGGGTTGCTATGGGGCATTTGGGGATGTGCTATCCCATGGCTCTTCGCGAGATCGTCGCAGATACAATTGAAACAGTCTGCAATGCCCACCAGTTAGACGGTATTATATGCCTTACTAATTGCGATAAGATTACTCCGGGTATGCTTATGGGGGTAGCTAGGCTTAATATTCCGGCAATAATTGTAACTGCCGGACCGATGTTGGGAGGGCATTGGAATAAGAAAAGATTAGCTTTTGTTCATGATACCTATGAAGGGATGGCCAGGGCTAAGAAGGGCGATATCTCTATGAAGGAATTATCCTGTCTTGAGATGGAGGCTTGCCCGGGGCAGGGGTCATGTCAGGGTTTATATACTGCAAATACCATGGCCTGTCTTACTGAGACTATGGGGATGTCTATACCCGGTTGCGGCACAGCTTTAGCCGGGTCAGCAAAGAAGAGAAGGATTGCCGAGGCTAGCGGCGAGAGGATAGTGGAGCTGGTAAGAAAAGATATTAAACCCCGCGATATTATCACCAGAAAATCTTTAGAGAATGCTATTGTCGTAGATATGGGTTTAGGTGGGTCAAGTAATACAGTCTTGCATCTTATGGCTATTGCGCATGAGGCAGGAGTTGATTTGGATTTAAAGACTTTCGATAAGATTAGCAAGAATGTCTGTCACATCTCTAATATTGAGCCTGCCGGAGCGCACTTTATGGAAGATATTGAATATTCAGGCGGTATCCCTGCGGTATTAAAGAGGCTAAAGCCGAAATTGAATAATACCCTGAATGTAAACGGGCAGAGGACATTTGAGATCGCGGATAATGCGGTGATTTATGATGAAGATGTCATCCGTCCCTTCGCTAAGGCATACCATAAGCAGGGAGGCATCGCTGTCCTGTACGGAAATATCGCGCCCAACGGGGCAGTTGTTAAGCAATCCGGAGTCAGCGAAAAGATGATGAAGTTTTCCGGGAGGGCACGGGTATTTAACCGGGAAGAAGAAGCGATGAAGGCGATTATGAACAGGAAGATCAAATCCGGCGATGTTGTGGTTATCCGTTATGAAGGCCCTGCAGGGGGTCCTGGTATGCGCGAGATGCTTGCTCCTACTGCTTCGATAGTTGGCTTAGGTCTGGCAGATTCGGTGGCCCTGATTACCGACGGACGCTTTTCCGGAGGGACAAAAGGTCCTTGTATTGGGCATATCTCTCCTGAGGCTTCAGCTGGCGGACCGATTGCGATAATAAGAGAAGGGGATATTATAGAGATAGATATTCCTGCGCGTAAGTTGAATCTCAAGGTGAATAAAGAGGAGATAGCAAACAGATTTAAGCGTTGGAGGCCTGTCGAGCCTAAGATAAAAACAGGTTACTTATCCAGGTACACCAGATTAGTTACATCGGCAGATAAGGGAGCAGTATTAAAATGAAGGGTTCACAAATTCTACTTGAGTCTCTAAGGCGTGCAGGGGTAGAAGTTATTTTCGGTTACCCCGGAGGCCAGGTTCTGCCTATTTTTGATTCTCTCTATGATTTTGATATTAAATTCATCCTGACCCGCCATGAACAGGGGGCGGCGCATGCAGCTGATGGTTATGCCCGCGCAACAGGCAAGGTGGGCGTATGTCTTGCTACTTCAGGTCCGGGAGCGACAAATTTAGTTACAGGCATTGCCAACGCTTTTATGGATTCCATACCTATGGTTGCTATAACCGGCCAGGTTGGCACCCATTTGATCGGTAATGATGCTTTTCAGGAGGCTGATGTAACCGGGATTACCCGCCCTATAACCAAGCATAATTTCCTGGTAAAGGACGTAAGAGATTTATCCCGCACTATCGCTGAGGCTTTTTATATCGCTTCCAGCGGCAGGCCGGGACCGGTGCTTATTGATATTCCGGTTGATATACAGCGAGCGGAGGCTGATTTTGCTTGGCCGGAGGATATAAGGATACGTAGTTATAAGCCGACTTACTTTGGCCATCCCGGACAGATTAAAAAAGCGGCCAAACTTGTATCTCAAGCTAAGAAACCGCTTATCTATGCCGGGGGCGGAGTAATTACCTCAGGGGCTAGTCTGGCCTTGAAAGAATTGGCGGAAAGAATCCAGGCTCCTGTCACCTCTACTTTTATGGGCCTGGGGTGTTTTCCGGCTACGCATAAGCTATACTTGGGTATGCTTGGTATGCATGGCACTGCTTATGCTAACCATGCCACTATGGAAGCAGATCTGATTATTGCCGTGGGCGCACGTTTTGATGACCGGGTAACCGGAAGACTTGACCACTTTGCTCCTTATGCAAAGATCATTCATGTTGATATAGACCCTTCTTCAATCAGTAAGAATGTGCATGTGGATATTCCGATTGTAGGCGATGCCAAGAATATTATCTCTGAGCTTTGCAAAGAGATTAAAAAGGTACCGGACACTATCTTATGGCTTAAGACTATTGATGCCTGGAAGAAAAAACACCCATTGACTTATAAAAGCGGGGGTAAAATGCTTAAGCCCCAGTTTATACTGGAAGAGCTATGGAAATTGACTAAAGGTGATGCGATAATCTGTACCGAGGTGGGGCAAAGCCAGATGTGGGCATGCCAGTGGTATAAGCATTTAACTCCTAGGACATGGATCTCTAGCGGAGGATTAGGCACGATGGGTTTTGGTTTTCCTGCGGCGATGGGGGCAAAGATGGGCGTTCCAGGAAAAGAAGTGTTTAATATCGCAGGCGATGGGTCTATTCAGATGAATATTCAGGAATTGGCTACTTGCGTAGCTAACAAAATTAACGTTAAGGTGTTGATTTTTAATAATGGTTTCTTAGGAATGGTAAGGCAGTGGCAGGAGCTATTTTATAAGAAACGTTATTCCTATACTCCGATTACCAGCCCTGATTTCGTAAAACTGGCCCAGAGTTACGGGGCTGTCGGTATGAGGGTAACTAAGAAAGAAGATGTCCGTAAGGCCCTGCAGAAAACGATAAAAACAGATAATACGGTTTTTGCGGAATTTATTATTGAGCCGGAGGAAAATGTCTGGCCGATGGTGCCTACCGGGCAGGCAATTAATAACATGATTGATGGTTTAGCTTAACCTTAAGAGAGTGTTTCCATAAGAAGATGAGGCATACGATATCATTGTTGGTGGAGAATAAATTCGGAGTCTTAGCCCGCATATCCGGTTTATTCAGCGCGCGCGGATATAATATCGCTTCGCTAGCTGTCTCCGAGACGCTGGACCCTACAATTTCATACATGACTATTGTGGTTGAGGCCCAGGATGAGAAAATATTAGAGCAGATAAATAAGCAGCTGAATAAGCTAGTTGATGTTATTACCGTTACCGATTTTACCAAAAAAGAGCATATAGACAGGGAGCTGGTTCTGGCGAAAATAAATTACTTACCTAAAGATAAAGATAGATTAGAGATGATTTTCAGTAAATATGTAGGAAAGATTATTCATTATACGGAGAAAATTGCAATAATCGAAGCGGTAGGTAACGGTGCCCAGATTAAGTCACTGCTGGAAGAGCTGCAAAGTTTTGGGATTGTTGAATTAGTCAGAACAGGAAAATTAGCAATCAGCAATTAAGGAGGGTTGAGAAATGGCAAAGGTTTACTACGATGCAGATGCAGATTTAAATCTTTTAAAGAACAAAACAATTGCAATTATCGGCTATGGGATACAGGGCCGTGGTCAGGCGCTATGCCTTAGGGATTCCGGTTGCCGTGTTGTAGTCTCTGAGATGCCGGGTACGCCTAATTTTGAGCAGGCAAAACAGGATGGTTTTGTCCCTTTTTCTGCGGCTGAGGCAGCCAGCGCCGGGGATATTATCCAGATATTAACTCAGGATCATGTGCAGGCTAAGGTTTATAACGAAGCCATTAAGCCTAATTTAAAGAAGGGCAAAGCGCTATGTTTTTCGCATGGTTTTAATATTCGTTTCAGGCAGATAAAACCGCCTAAGAATGTCGATGTTTTTATGGTAGCGCCTAAGGGGCCCGGAGCCTTAGTCAGAAAGATGTACGAAGAGGGCAAGGGTGTTCCCTCCCTCATCGCTATATACCAGGATGCAACTAAAGAGGCCAAGGATTTAGCTTTAGCATATGCCAAGGCTATCAAAGCTACTACTGCCGGGGTAATTGAAACTACCTTTGAAGAAGAGACCGAGACTGATCTTTTCGGGGAGCAGGCAGTTCTTTGCGGAGGGGTTACGGAATTAATCAAGGCTGGTTTTGATACTTTAATTGCTGCCGGATACCAACCAGAAATTGCTTATTTTGAAGTACTACATGAGCTTAAGCTTATTACGGATTTAATCCAGGAAAGGGGTATCTCCGGGATGCGCAGGGGAGTTTCTAATACTGCCTGCTATGGTGATTTAACCCGGGGGCCTAGGATTATTACGGCTAAGACCCGTAAAGAGATGCAGAAGATCCTGAAAGAAATTAGGTCCGGTAAGTTTGCCAAAGAATGGATCAGAGAGAATGAGGATGGCAGGCCTAACTTCAACAAACTTATCTCTGAAGGGGATAATCACCTGATTGAAAAGGTCGGTAAACAACTCAGGGAGATGATGCCCTGGATGAAGAAGTAAGAGGTATATGGAAAAGATTATAATATTTGATACGACTTTGCGCGATGGAGAGCAAGCGCCGGGCGGTTCTTTAACCGACCAGGAAAAGCTGGAAGTTGCATTTCAACTTGAGAAACTGGGGGTTGATGTTATCGAGGCGGGTTTTCCTATTGCCTCTCCCGGAGACTTTAAGGCAGTTGCCAAAATATCCAAGTCTATTAAAAAATGCGCAGTCTGTGCCCTTGCGCGTTGTTTAAGGCCTGATATAGATGCTGCCTATAATGCTACTAAGGCAGCTAAACACCCCCGGCTTCATATTTTCTTGGCTACCTCAAAGATTCACCTTAAATACAAATTTAAGAAAGCAGAGGATGAAATCCTTAGGCTGGCGATTGATGCCGTAAGGTTGGGGAGAAAACTTTGTCATGATATAGAATTCTCTCCTGAAGATGCGACTCGCTCGGAAAAAGATTTTCTCTATAGAGTAATTGAATCGGTAATAAAAGCCGGGGCAAAAACAATCAATATCCCCGATACTACCGGCTATACCTATCCTCAGGAAATGTATTCGCTCGTTGATGATATCAGGAATAATGTTCCAAACATTGACAAGGCAGTTATTGCCGTTCATTGCCATGATGATTTGGGGATGGCTGTGGCAAATTCATTATCCGGGATTCTGGCCGGAGCGCGCCAGGCGCATTGTACAATAAACGGTATAGGAGAGAGGGCAGGCAATGCTTCTTTAGAGGAAATTGTTATGGCGGTTAAAACCCGTAAAGATGTTTTTGGCGGGCTCTATACGGATATAAATACCAAAGAAATATTCTCTACCTCCCGTATGATCAGCAACCTTACTGATTTTGTTGTTCCGCCTAATAAGGCGATTGTAGGAAGAAACGCCTTTTCTCATGAGTCCGGCATACATCAGGATGCAGTATTAAAAAAACGTATTACCTATGAGATTATGGACCCCCATGATGTAGGCATCTCCTCGAGCCAGCTCATATTGGGGAAACATTCCGGTAGGCATGCCTTTAACGATAGGCTCAAGGCTCTGGGATTTTGTCTTAATGAGGAAAAACTTAATAAGGCCTTTATTCGTTTCAAGGAGATTGCGGATAAGAAGAAAAATATATTCGATGATGATCTAAGGATCATTGCCGAGGATGAAATACGGACAATAAAACCCTTATGGGGGTTAATAAGCTTTGAGGTTACCTCAGGTACCAAGATTAATCCCCGGGCAAATGTTTTCTTGAGCAAGAAGGGCAAGGTTGTTTCCGGAATATCTTGCGGAGACGGTCCGGTAGACGCAGTCTTTAAGGCAATAGATAAAATTACCGGATATAATGCCAGGCTGGATGATTTCCGCCTGGAGGCAGTTACTGCCGGTAAAGATGCCCTTGGCCAGGTAAGTCTTAAACTTAAGATCAGAAATAAAATTTTCAGCGGCCGGGGGGCAAGTACCGATATTATTGAAGCGGCGATTAGGGCGTATTTGGATGCAGTCAACAGGTTAGAGCTTAAATGACTCAAACCCTCACCTTCGGTCTAGTAGGAAATCCGCTTACTCACAGCCTTTCTCCATTGATGCATAATGCCGCACTTTGCAAGCTCAAGATAAAGGCAAGGTATAAGCTCTTTCCACTGGAAGAAAAAGATCTTCGAGTTTTCTTTGCAGGTTTCAGTAAAAGGAACATCCGCGGTTTAAATATAACCATACCTTATAAAGAAAAAATCCTGCGTTTTATTCCCGGCGTTAAGAATAGTGCGGTGGCATCTATCGGAGCAACTAATACCCTTCTGGTGGATAAATACGGTAAAATCAAATTCTTTAATACCGATTATTTAGGATTCTTAAGGCATATCTCTTACCTGAAGCTTAAGCCCCAAAGAGTAGCAATAATAGGCGCCGGGGGAGCTGCCAGGGCGGTATGTTTTGCTTTAGGGAGGAAAAGAGTAGCTGAGGTAAATATTTATGATATTGATAAATTTCGCTCCTTAAGCCTTATGAAAACATTTAATAATATATTTCCCAATACTAGATTTAAGGCAGTAGAAAACATAGGAAAACTGGATTTAAGCGTCAAAGATCTTTTAATCAATGCCTCTTCAGTAGGGATGAGGACCGAAGATCCTCTTTTAATCGAAAAGGGGATGCTTCATCCGGGGCTATTTGTTTATGACTTAATCTATAATCCTTGTGAGACTAAATTATTAAAGCTCGCTAAAGACGCCGGTATTCCTTATGCAAACGGCTTGGGGATGCTTATTTATCAAGGGGTAGAGTCTTTTAATATTTGGCTGCGTCCGAAAAAGGCCCCGGTTGATGTAATGAAAAGCGCTTTAGAAAAAGGACTGCGTTAATAAGGCAGGGTAAAGAAAGGTGAGGGTATTATGATTGCAATGATAATTATATTCGTTCTTGGTGCGATTCTGGGAAGTTTCTTAAACGTTTGTATACACCGCATGCCTAAAAGCGAATCCGTAGTATGGCCGCGTTCACACTGCCCGAAATGTAAAAAACGCATCCCTCCTTATGATAATATTCCTTTCATAAGTTTTATCCTGTTAAAAGGTAGGTGCCGCATATGCAAAGAGAGGATATCCCTGCGTTATCCGCTGGTAGAATTCATTACCGCTTCGTTTTTCCTTTTACTTTTTATGCGTTATGGTTTAAGCTATGACTTTTTCTTTTATATCGTCTTAGTCAGCGCCTTAATCGTGGCCACCTTTATTGATATACCGCATAGGATTATACCCGATGAAATAACTATCGGCGGTATTGTCGTGGGTTTTATCTTAAGTTCCGTAAGGGGGGTTAATTTTAACCCTTTTACTTTTAGTTTCAGGCCGATGCTGAATTCATTCCTGGGGATTGTCATTGGAGGCGCAATTATATACCTTACCGGATGGCTTTTTGATCTTATTTATTTTAAGCTTCTTAAGAAGCCTCCGATTCAGGGAGAGACAGAGTCTATGGGAGGAGGGGATGTAAAGCTTCTGGCTATGATAGGGGCTTTCCTGGGGTGGCAAAGGTCGGTAATGACTTTTTTCCTCGCTCCTTTTTTCGGGGCAGTTATAGGCATTTATTTTCTAGTGGCTAAAAAAGACCATACTATACCATACGGGCCTTTTCTTTCCTTGGCGGCACTGATATCTTTGTTTTGGTCTGATAAGATAATACGTCTTTTAATCCCTTAAAATATTTCATGGCGCAAAAATCTAAGTTTGAAGAAATGCTGTTGCATAAAAAAGCGGGTATCCTTGTCCCGCTTTTTTCTGTTTATTCACGGAAGAGTTTTGGGATTGCTGATTTCAGTGATTTGAAGCTGCTCATTGATTGGGTTAAGCTTACGAATCAATCTATACTCCAGCTTTTGCCGATGAATGAAATGGGGCCTGTTTTTTGTCCTTATGATGCCCTAAGTTCTTTTGCCCTTGAGCCGGTATATATATCCCTGCAGGATTTGCCTTTGCCTAAGAATAAATCCTTAAAAAGGCAGATAGACAATCTTAAGAAGAATTTCCCGCTGGATAGCAGTAATTGCGATTATGCGGTTAGGGAAGAGAAGCTTCGCATTCTAAGAGAGGTATTTTTGCTTCAGGGGCAGGAAGAGTCACAGGGGTTATTGCGCTTCAGAGAGAAAAACGCATATTGGCTTTACGGTTTCTCTTTATTTAAAGCGCTTAAAATCCGATATAATGGTTTGCCTTGGTGGGATTGGCCTGAAGAATATAAAAAGATGGACAAAAAGGGGCTTGAGAGTTTCCGCAAGGAAAATATCGAAGAGATCCGGTTCCAGGAATGGGTGCAATGGCAGTTATATGAACAGTTCAAAGATGCTAAAGAATATGCAAGGAAAAAGGGGATATTTTTAAAAGGGGATTTGCCTATTCTGGTATCCAGGGACTCAAGCGATGTATGGGAACACCCTGAATTTTTTAAGCTGGGGTTTGCCGCGGGGGCGCCGCCGGATATGTATTGTGCGCTAGGCCAGCGCTGGGGTATGCCTACTTATGATTGGGCCAGGATCGAAGAGGATGGCCATGCCTACCTTAAGGAAAAATTGCAATATGCAGGAAATTTCTACGATATTTTGCGCATAGATCATGTGGTCGGTTTATTCCGTATTTGGAGCATACCTTATGAGGAGCCCTTAGAGAATAAGGGGCTAAACGGTTTCTTTGATCCTAAGGATGAATCCTTATGGGGTTATAACGGTAGGAAAATCCTGCAGCTTATGATAGATAGTTGTGATATGTTCCTTTGCGCAGAAGACCTAGGGATTATTCCTCAGGTTTGTACCGATACGTTAAGAGATTTAGGTATATTGGGTAATGACGTACAGCGCTGGGTAAAGGATTGGAATATACGTCATGATTTTCTCAATAAAGATGAATACCGCTTTCTTTCGGTTACCATGCTCTCCACTCATGATACAACTAATTGGGCTGCCTGGTGGGAAAATGAGGCTGGGACCGTAGATGAGGCTCTTTTTATCCGTAAGTGCAGCGATCACCGGGCAATAGGTTTTCAGAGGGTAAAAGAGAAGCTATTTAATTTAGCTTTATCAAGGCAGGGCAGACTGCGCTGGAGAGATGAGATTAATACTGTAGATAAGTTATTGGATGAGCTCTCTTGTAATGGTACCATTCCCAGGGAGCATCTTTGCGACTTTGTGGGTTTGTGGAAAGAT
>JAKQSG010000092.1 GCA_029563245.1 Candidatus Omnitrophota bacterium | reverse complement strand
ACATTGCCCTTTCTCTCATAAGCAAGGTTCTGCAGGGTCACGATTACATCCAAGGCATCGTCAAAACTTAAATTATCAATAAAAACCGAAACCCTCCCCTTTACCTCGGGGGAAGTAACGATGGTAATACCGGTCCTTGCGGAAATTATCTTAAAAAGCTCATTGATATCAACCCCTTTTAGGTCAAGGGAAATCTTATCCGAGTATTGTTGACTGCTATCGTTAACCTCATTCAGATACGCCTCTTCAACCGCGCTTGCCTGCATAGCTTCATCCTCTGATAAAATTAAGCCGGGGTACAATAAAAACAAACCCGAATATAAAAAAAAACAAATCAAGAGCCTCATCTTAATTCATAGTCCTTTAGGCCATCCTGCGTGGAAAGCTGCAGGGTAACTGAGTTACGGGTTATATTCTTTATCTTATACACCTCATTAAAGGTATCGCCTTTCTTAAGTATATATGTCCTTGAGTCTTTTTCATTTTCAATCATCACTTCGGGGTTAGCCGACCAGATGATGCCTACTAATTTTAAAGTCTTCAACTCCTCCGATAAATCTGCGCCCTCCTGCGGGTTAAAAGCACCCGCAGGGCTTCCAAAAGGCAGGAATATATTTCTTTTTGCATCCTGGAAAGAGATGCTTTTACGAATCCCCGCCTGCTCTTGCCCTGCATTGATTAATCTTTGTATCTGCAATGTATCCGTACTGCTGAAAGCCCCAACGCTTGACCCGGATGAGCCAGGAGGAGTAAGGATGGCAAATAAAAAAACTAGGGTTAAAAGAATAGCCGTTAAAACCAGGCCCTTATTAATATAAACTAAATCGACTTTTAAAAGCTTAATCCTGGATAATAACTCGGCAAGGTTAAGTTTTTTCTGAATTTTCTTTCCGGCAGGCTTCTGGCCCTGAGGGAGTATAACCTGCTGGCTCCCCCTGGTTCCGCTGCCATATTGGCCTTCAATCAGCTTAAGCAATCTTTCATCAGAGCTTTGCTTATCCATGGCTATAGAGCACTCCTGGTTATTACCTCTCTAATGATGGCACCGTCAATTAATGTCTTACTACTCATCAAAAGATTCCTTAAGGAATTATGGCAAATAAGGTTAATCCTGCGTGGATACCCCTGGCTATGCCGGTAGATTTCGCTAACCGCTTCATCTGTAAAGAGTTTCATCTCAGGGCTAAAACCGGAATGTTTTAAACGGAAACTGATTAGTTCTCTTGTCTCAAATTCGTCTAATGGATTTATCACATACTTGAGGACTATCCGATCATAGAAATTCTTAATCTCTTTTATTCTGGGTAAGAGCTCCAGCTGCCCGAATAAAACTAACTGCAGTAACTTAAAATCATTAGTCTCATAATTTAACAAGACGCGTAAGGTCTCTAATGACAATGAGTTAAGTTTTTGGGCTTCATCTACTACCAAAACTATTGTTTTATTCTCCTCCACCCCCTTCTGAAAGAGAAACTTCTTAATCACCTCCTTATAATCAAGTATGGTCGGAGAATCACCGATATCATCCTGGAGGTTAAAAGTGCGTACTAATGACTCCAAAAATAACTCTTCACTCTCGGCAGTAGGGTCTAATACCATAAAGAATAGTATATCCGGGCGTTCCTTTAGCATTTGAAAAAGCTTTCGGGAGAGCGTAGTCTTGCCAACACCTACATCACCCAGGATAACGCTTAAACCCCTTCGCAAGCGTATCTCGATCAGGAGCCTGGTAAGGGCAGCCTTATGTTCATTAGACTCAAAGAAGAATTCAGGATCAGGACTGTTAGAAAAAGGTTCTTTTTTCAGGCCTAGCGCGGAATAATAACTCATATTATCAGCCTTTCCTTAATAAATCACATATAAGCCTTAACGAATACCCGCGGCTTTTAAGCTCAGAAACCTTTTTTAGACAGGAGCTTACCTCTTTAGGGCAGTAAAGGCGATTATTAGCTTCCCTTCTTTTAACTCTTAAGAGCCCGAGGTTAGTATAGTAGTTTACCGTCTGGTAGGATATGCTGTGGATCTTACTTATTTCAGCAGGAGAAATTAATGATTTAGCCATTTTTATTTTTCCCTCCGATAGGGTGAAAGTGGGCTTATAGTAACTTATAGCAATTGATATAACTCTGTATCAAATGATATAAGAAAATATACCTTTTGTCAAGTACTATTTCTACTTTCTGATTAATTTCACCGTCGGATATATTGGATATGCGTATAAGACAAGAAGGGATCCTAAGCCTCATTGAATAATTCAAGACAAAATATTTGTAAGGATCAAATTGCGGATTAGAATAGAATTTATGCCTAACTTAAGCAATTACAGGTATTTTTGAGCCTGCGAAAAATGGCGGGAAGTTAAAAAGTCTTCTCCTTATTGGCAATAGA
>JAKQSG010000080.1 GCA_029563245.1 Candidatus Omnitrophota bacterium | reverse complement strand
CTTAAAAACTCAAGAAAGCCTGCCATTGAAGGAAGCATGCCGTTATCGTGCGTTGAAGAACCAAAGATAAAAAACCTGGAATCCAGCATCTCCTTGACTATTTCAGTCCGGTCTGAATTATTAATATCAAAAAGCTTTACCTCTATGCCGGAATCAATAATACCCTGGGCAATTTTACGCGCCATCTTTTCCGTTGAACCCCACATTGTTTCATAAACTATCACTGCTTTGGGCCTAACCTCATTATTAGCCCAAGATAAATATTTAGTAACTATCTCCATAGGGTTATTGCGCCAGATAAGGCCATGGCTAGGGGCTATCACTTTGATAGGTACGCCCAATCTCTGGACCTCTGTAATCTTCTTGGAAATTATAGGCCCCAAAGGCCAAAGAATATTTGCGTAATATTTAGCTGCTTCATCCCAAAGAGCACAAGGGTCTATCTCATCCGTAAATATAAAACTTGAGGCGAGATGTTGGCCAAAAGCATCATTAGGCATAAGCAGTGATTCCTGCGGACAATAAGTAAACATGCTATCGGGCCAATGAATCATAGGCGCCTCTATAAAGAAGAGAGTTTTCTTCCCTAAAGAGACCGAATCCCCGGTTTTAACTTCTTTAAAATTCCAATTGCAGTAGTAATTTTTATATAGCCCTTCCCTGCACTTTGCCGTACCCAACAGCTGTGCATTAGGGCATAACTTCATAATCGCAGGCAGGGCTCCGGAATGGTCTGTTTCAACGTGATTGGCTATTACATATGAAATCTTCTCAAGCGGGGTAATTTCTTGTATATTCCGGATTAACTCTTCGGTAAAAGGCTCATAGACAGTATCAACAAGTGCGATTTTATCATCAACTATAAGATAAGAATTATAACTAGTCCCTCTCTTAGTGGTATAGGTATGGCCATGGAAACTGCGCATATTCCAATCTACTGCACCTACTGAATAAACCTGCGGAACTATTTCTATATTGCGCATCTTAGCCTCCATATACCATATACTATATACTATCTCCCCGCTTATCTTAATACCCCTGGAAATTCTCCGTAATGATATTTCCTAAAGGCACTTCCAATTCTTTTGTCAAAAGCCCTTTCATCGCCTCCACCATAGCTGGTGGCCCGCAAAGAAAAAAGAAGCGTCCTAAATAATCCGGCACTTCCTTCTTAATTATATCGGCATTTATCCTTCCGACAACGCAGCTAAATTCCATATCCTTCTCGCACAGGACATGGGTAACGTGCAGATTACCATATTCTGCCTGCATTTTCTCAAAATCCTCGCGAAAGGCGATATCCTTTACAGAATTATTCGCATAAAGCAAAACTATATCCAAATTCAGGTTTTTATCTACGGCAAATTTACACATACTCCTTATGGGAGTAATGCCAATCCCTCCTGAAATAAAGGCTATTCTTTCTACTGACCGCTCAAGCGTAAAAGCGCCGTAGGGATATTCAATGGAAACCATGTCCCCGGGTTTAAGAATCGATAAGGCCGAAGAAAAATCACTATCAGTTATCTTCTTGGTGAATTCAAGGTACCCCTTTTCAGTCGGAGAACTTGAAATAGAAAGATAACGCTGTAAATTATCGTCGTTGTTAAGCTTGACCCGCAAAAACTGACCGGCCTTAAAATCGATAGCCCCATCAATAGCCACCCTTATACTTTTAACATTGTAGGTACGGGGGATAGTGGAAATTACCCGCGCACAAATCGGATTAATCATAATTTATACTTTCTCAAACATATCCTTGCCTACTCCGCACTCGGGGCAAACCCAGGAATCAGGTAGCTTATCAAACGAAGTATTGGCAGGTATATTCTGGGTAGCATCCCCTATTGCCGGATCATAAATATAACCACAGACTGTACATTTATATTTATCCATACCAAACCTCCTTTATTCTATTTTCAAACCTTTGGTATTTTTCCATACCCCATGTATGTTGCAATAAGCAGTAGCCAGAATAGTACCGGATTTACCTGCCTTAAAATATGCCGTAACCTTTGGCTGAGAATATACGGTGCTGGTATTAGGCCCCTGCACAGATTCTCCGTGGGTATTAAATTCAAAACGGGCAACCTGCAAGGGGAATTTTTCTTCCGGGATGAGATAATAAACCTCAATAGACTTTATATGATGCTCCGGGGTATTTGGATGCGCTATCTCTTTGCCTACCTCAACGGTTACTTTTAGAATCTCATCCTTTGCGATCTTATCCAAAGCATCAATTACCGGCACATGCTTCTCAGACTTCCAATCTGCTGTTTGCAGCGTCAATTCAGCCATCTTAGCCTCCTATTTCTTCAATATTTTCCTCAAGTCTTCTTCCGGTGTGCTTATAAGCCTTAGGTCAAACTTCTCCTGAAGCAGCCCAAATACATTCTTAGAAATAAAGGCAGGAGGTGTCGGGCCTATGTATATCCCCTTGATATTAAGATATAACAAACTAAGCAATATGGCA
>JAKQSG010000066.1 GCA_029563245.1 Candidatus Omnitrophota bacterium | reverse complement strand
TATAAATATTTACATAGTCAAAGAATTTACCTATTTCGGGATTAATCAAAGTTAAAGCTTGCCTCTTTCTTTCTTCGCGCTCAAGAGCAGTTAATTTTGTGTGTACTTTCTCTGCATTTACTCCAAATAATACTTCAACTCCATTATATAAAATATGGTTCTGGATATTCAATAACGCTTCTTCCCAGAATTTAGCTGTTGCCTCCCAAATTCTACGTTGTTGCCTAGCATTAGCAATCTTCTGCTCAAGAGTTTTTCTCTGAATAACTTTAATTGCCCTCTCAGGAATAGCAAAGCCTTGTTTTATTGCTATACGCGCTTCCCTTGTTAATGATTCATTGCCAATAAATATAGAATCCTCTAAGGAATAAACTCTCTTCCAAGTGGCAGTTTCACCTCTACGCCGCGGGCTTCTGCCTTTAAACTGCTCAGTTTCAAGAGATGACGCACTCAGGTCAGCATCTAAAACGTAGCTTTTTTTCTCTTTATTAAATTCTTCCGATAATACAATATCAATACCCGTACTACCCACTGAGGTAACAATCAGAATCTTACCTACTTGGCCTGCCTGATTAATAATTCTATCTACATCTTTAAAGCTATAGGCATTACGCGCGTCAATAATTGAAACGTTTTCTTCTCTTAAGCCTTCATCCTTGAGAAGCTTTGCTAAAGCATTGGCTTCTTTGACTGAGCCAACCTTAATCAGAATCGAGTGGGTTTCTGTTTCTTCCTTAATAACAGAAGTGGCTCTTCTTAATGATTCTTTTTTACTATCATAAATTCTATCAAGTGGCTCTGATTCAGCTTTTCCAGCCTCAAGCTTATTAGTAAAATGAATAATTTTAGCATCAGGATAAATCTCCTTAGCTAATCCATCTTCAAGGCTTCCAGTTAAAGCAATAAGCCCAACAATATGTTCGCTATTAAAATAGTTAGTAAGATGCATTAAGGAATATACCTGGCCTTCTGCCTTAAACCTACCGAATTCCTTCAGTTCAATAAAAGCATTTAAATAATCCTGCCATCTTCTACCGGGTAGGGGCTCTTGAGATGAACCAAAGATTTCAATCTCACCGTCTTTAACCTGATAATGCACATCCTTCTCAAAGAAAATTTCTGCCCGTAACGCCTGCTCTACAAGAAAGTTATAAAACCATTCTTTATCTTTTTCAGGATTCATTTCGTGCTTTACGTAGGCCTCACCTCTTGAGTTAAGAATAACCACTCTATCTACTACCCGATAAAGTCTAGTATCTTTGCGTATTTCCTGAGCAATTCTAAATGCCTTTTCTACTTCTCCTTTGGAGTAATCCTCAACCTCTGTAGAAATAATATGCGGAGAGAACGCTTCTTCAACTACAGTTTTATGCGCTTCGTCCGCAAGCACAAACCATTTCCTTGAGGACTGAGCCATTTGTGTACTACAGGATCTTAATTCTCGCTGATAATCAAAATTAAACTCTGATATTACTGCGTATACAATATCAGCAACACTATATATTTCCTGAGGATTAACTAACCGCTTAAAGTCTCCGTTTTCATATACAAAACTTTCTCCTCCTGTTTTATAACCCACTTTCAGGCCCTGGCGGCTAAGGATCGATGCTGCTATCTTGGCATGCTTGTAAGAGAAATAATCATGCGAAACAACTGTAAATACGCCAACTCCTCTATGTCTGGCAATCAGATAAGCCAAAGCCGGGAATATAACCGTACTCTTTCCAGCGGCAAATTCTTTTACTCCAAAAACTTTCTTCGTGTTCAATGAGGCATTATAAAGCTCCAGAACCGTTTCTCTCTGATCTTTCCATTTTCCCTCATCCCAATAAACGCCTTGAGATTCAACTTCCTTTTTTATACCTTCTTTTAACCCTTCAATAAATGTTTCTAGTTCGTATTGATTCTTTGTTCTTTTGGATCTTAACGGTATTAATAATCCTACTGCCTGCCTTAAATAAGCCAAGATTTCACCATGGCCCTTAAGGTGGGCTGATTCATGTAAACGGATGCTCTCTTTTACTCTTTCGTTTATATTTCTAAAGGCGGGGTGTTGTTTGTATTGCTTACCTGCTACAGAAGCTATTGGAGTAGTAAATAGGGGTGAGCCTCTAATGCCACCATGTTTAGCAAGGGCATATGCAATCCTAGCGCCGATAGAAGTAAACATAACCCCTATATAAATAGCAGGAAGAATAACTAAAGATAGAATAGCAGCCACAGTTATATTTGACCACAATAATACAGCCACCATCCCTAATCCTACCACGCTAAATGCCGCCGCCCCTATGATAAATGCCCCCATTGAAGTAATAAAATTCGATTGTGTATTTCCAAAAGCCCTCTTGGCTTTCTTTGCTTCTTCCTTCTGTCTTTCCTCAGAAGTCCAAACTAAGTAAGCAATATATAGTATAAAAATGCCAACAAAGCCTATAATAATATTACGTATAATAGTTAAAGAATTATTCAAGAAACTCTTAAATATTCCTATGTTCCTGAATTTAACATCCAATTGGCCCAATGCCCTGTAATGATTCGCCTGACCCGCGCCAAGCAATCCATTATTAAAATGCTGCT
>JAKQSG010000062.1 GCA_029563245.1 Candidatus Omnitrophota bacterium | reverse complement strand
CCTTCTCTCATATCAAATTCTTCCCCAAGGGCTACCCTTACTGCCGGCGCAGTCTGAACCACAACCATTTTCTTCTGATCCGCAATTGCCTTCCACACATCCTCAATCCCGTCTTTTTCTACGATCGCTCCCGTAGGGCATACCAGAAGGCATTGTCCGCAATTTATGCAAGTTGAGTTTGCCAGGCCTTTATCAAAGAATGTTGATACCCTTGCCTGTTTACCTCTGCCGGAGAAATTAATAGCGTTAACTGTCTGAACCTTAGAGCAAACCGCTATGCATCTGCCGCAGAGTATACACTTATCCGGGTCTCTTACCAAAGAAAGGCTGGAAAAATCCTTATCCCTGGTGAAGGATTTCTTCTTTTCAAAGCGTATATTTTTTACCCCCATCTCATAAGCAAGCAGACGTAAACGGCAGCTCTGATTACGCTCGCAAGTCAGGCAATCCGCGGGATGGCTTGCCAAAAGGAGCTGTATGCTAAGCCTGCGGGCATGCCTAACCCTCTGCGAGTTAGTACATATCTCCATATGCTCGCTAACCTTGCTTACACAAGAACGCAAGAGCGTCTTAGCGCCTTTCACTTCTACCAGGCATACAGAACAGGCGCCCTCCTCATTAACCCCATCAAGATAACATAAGGTAGGAATATCTATCCCTATATCCTTACAGGCCTTTAGAATAGTGATACCCTCAGGGACATCGTAATACTCTCCGTTAATCTTTACGCTTATAAGTTTTTGATTCATCGTAATTCCCTAGTTAGGAGACCTCTTTGACATCGCAACGCAGGCAACGCCTGATTTCAACATGTACCTGTTTTTGGGTAAGGCCCAGGTTTACTTCTCGGAAATTATTAGCTCTTTTTCCTACTGCAAGCTTAGGCATAATCTGTCGTCCTTCTTTTTCTATCTCAACAGGGACATTCATATCATACTTAAACACCGGAAATAACTTCTTAAAACGAACCTCGTCTTTCATTAAGATACCGTCTATCTTCTCGGCAAACTTTCTACCCCAGCTCATTGCCTCTACTGCAGTTGAAGGCCCGGTTACAAGGTCACCTCCGGCAAAGATCTTAGGATGCTTAGTTCTAAGCGTATCCCTATTCACTATAACCGTTCCGTATTTATCCAGTTCAACTCCAAATCCTTTTAGGAAAGCAGCTTCCACCCTTTCCCCGATAGCAATCATCACCGAATCACAGTGAATTTCATAGGTTTCTCCGGTAGATACAGGCCTGCGCCTTCCGGTTGAATCATAATCACCCGCAGCCATTCTTACAACCTCTACCGCCTTAACCCTGCCGCCGCTATCTCCGATTATCGCCTTAGGGCTTGCTAAAAAAACAAAATTTATTCCTTCTTGATACGCCTGGCCTATCTCTTCGCTATTTGCCGGCATATCATCGCGCTCCCTGCGGTAAACTATACTGACCCTAGAGCCTAATCTCCATGCACTCCGGGCTGCGTCAATAGCGACATTTCCGGCGCCGACAATAACCACATGCTTGCCGATTTTAGGTTTTTTACCGGCTGCGACATCTTCCAGGAAATCAACTCCGGAAAAAACACCCTTAAGGGACTCTCCGGGTATATTCAGCGGCATCTCTTTGTATGCCCCGGTAGAGACAAAGACAGCATCCGAACGCCTTTCGATTAAATCTAATTTCTTTGCATCTACTAAGACATTAAAAATAAATTTTACTCCGCATCTTCTTATAAAATCTATCTCCTTGGCAAGAATCCGGTGAGGAAGCCTATACTGCGGAATCCCGTAACGCAATATTCCCCCGGCATTGGCATTTTTCTCATAGATAACCACATCATGTCCTAACCTTGCCAAATAATAAGCAGCCATTAACCCGGCAGGACCTGCCCCGATTACAGAAATCTTCTTGCCGGTAGAAGTAAGACGCTCTTTAAGAATTTTCTTATAAACAACCTCCTCGCCCTTAGTGCCATATACCGCATCAGCTATATAGCGATGCACTTCTCCCTGCGATACAGGAGAATCAATATCTTCGCGCCTACACCTTAATTTACAATGAAAATGGCATATCCTTCCCGTGCTAGAGGGTAACGGATTATCGCGCAGGCAAAGCTCAAAGGCCTCCTTAAGCCTCCTGGCCTTAGTTAAAGCCAGAAAACCCGAAATATTCATATGCAAAGGACAGCTATTTTCACAAGGAGAAACAAATAAGCTTTCGCATACACCTGCTTCGCAGCGACTGTCTTTAACGTGCGATTCGTATTCGTTCAGAAAATACTTAAGTGTTGTTAAAACCGGATTCGGCCCGGTCTGGCCCAGGCCGCATAAAGCGCTATCCTTAATAAATGACCCTAAGGATTTAAGCTCCTCAATATACCCTTTGCGTGCGTTTCCTTTCGTAATACCGTCTAAATCCTGTAAAATATGGTGCAGGCCTTCGCGACATGGGGTACATTTCCCGCAGGACTCAGAATTTGTAAACTCAACAAAATATCGCGCAACATCCACCATACAATTGTCGTCGTCCATTACCACCATCCCGCCCGAGCCCATAATTGCGCCCAAGGCATTGAGCGATTCATAATCCACGGGTGTATTAAAAAGCTCAGCCGGTATACATCCTCCGGAAGGGCCTCCGGTTTGAAGCGCCTTCACTCTTCTTTTTGTCCCAGTACCTTCTCCGATATTATAAATAATTGTTTGCAAAGTAGAACCTAACGGCAGTTCTACTAACCCGGTGTTTTTTATTTTACCGACAAGTGAAAACACCTTTGTCCCGGGGCTTGTCTTTGTACCGGTCTGCAAAAAGAAGTCAGAACCCTTATGCATGATTACCGGAATATTGCACCAGGTTTCAACATTGTTAATATTAGTAGGCTTATCCCACAGCCCTTTCTGCGCGGGGAAAGGAGGTCTTATGCTGGGACGGCCTGCCTTTCCTTCAATCGAATGTATCAGCGCAGTCTCTTCTCCGCAAACAAAAGCCCCGGCCCCCTCAACAAGTTGCAGGTCAAATTTAAAATTACTCCCCAATATTTTATCCCCTAAGATACCCCGCTCCCTGGCCTGCTGCATTGCTTTCTTTAACCTTTCAACAGCAAGAGGGTATTCAGCGCGAATATATATAACCCCGCTATTTGCCCCCATTGCATAAGCCCCAATCAGCATCCCTTCAATGAGCATATGCGGATCAGATTCAATTTCATTACGATTCATATAGGCGCCGGGGTCACCCTCATCGGCATTGCACACAATATACTTTTCATCAGAGCTGGCCTTTGTCATCAGCCCCCATTTAACGCCCGTAGGAAAGCCTGCCCCTCCCCGCCCCCGCAGTTTTGCTAAACTTACCTCGTCAACAACCCCTTGGGGTGATTTGTTATTTAAAACCTCATACAAAGCGCTATAGCCGCCTATGCCTATATACTCCTCAATATCTTCAGGATTAATAATACCGCAATTGCGCAATACAATCTTCTTCTGCCATTTAAAGAAAGGAATATCATTCCAAAGGGGCAATTCTTCAAATCCCTTTCCGTAATGTACTGTCCCGGTAAGGTGATCCCACTCTTCTATTTTACACAACGCCCTGTCAATCGGAATACCACCCTTTGTAACACAATCAATAATCTTCTTTACTTCCTGCACCTTAACTTTTTCTAATATGACCAGAGGCTTATGCGGCAAGCGGATATTTACCAAAGGCTCCCGGGCGCAGAAACCGAAACAACCGGTCTTAACAAGGTGCAATGGTATTTTTCTTCTGGATAACACTGCTTTGAATTCCTTATAAAGCTCTTCAGCTCCGTTTCCTATACCACAGGTATCCATTCCGACAGCAATCCTGGGCAAAGAAGGAACTATCTTACGCAGGCCTCTTTCTTTTATGCCCTTTAATTGCTCTAAGGTAGCTATGCGCATAGATTAAACCTTCTTCTTTCCGGCTTGCCTTATCAACCGTCTTATTTTAGCCTCAGTCATATGGCTGTAAATCTTACCGTCAATATCAATAACCGGAGCTAGCGCACACTGGCCAAAGCAAGCTACGGTCTTTACGGTAAATTTATTATCCTTTGTTGTAACGAAAACTTTCTCATTCTCCCTTAAATCTTCTTCCTTAAGCCCCAGCGTAAGGGCTATTGAACGCAATAAATTCTTTGATCCGCGGGTATGACAGGCGGTCCCGCGACAGACAATAATACAATGATCTCCTTGCGGCTTTAAATTGAAAAAAGTGTAAAAAGTAGCCACGCTATAAATTTGCGATGCCGGCAACTGAAGCTTAGAAGCGATATAAAAAAGGGTGTCCTGCGAAAGGTAATTACGCATAGAGGCCTTCTGAGCCTCCCCCATAACCCCAAGCAACTCCCCGGGCTTGCCTTTATAGGCTTTAATTATTTGATCAAGCTTCTTAGTATTTAAATTATTCATTGATGCACAAAATAAACAACCGCAAGATAAGCAATTGACATTGGAATAAGACCTACAATCGGGCTTATATTTAGCCACTCCGTAAGACTAACCCTAGTCCCTTCTTCGCTCTCCGGTGCACCCAAAAAGAATATCGCGTCAAGGGAGGCGAATTTGATGAAGCTTTCCAGATTCACACTTCTTGTCAGGAATAAGACTGCGCTACCTAGGAAAACAAGGCTTTCTCTTAAATCCCAGAAAAATAGCGTGCCAAGAATGGATGTAAGGAATACAAAACAGATAAGCGATTGTACCAAGGTAAACCCGCTGTAAAAACCCAGAAACGCACAGGTTCCTGAAATTACTAATAAAACCAAAACCTTTATATAGGGGGCATTTAATTTCATTTCGGGATAATTTTAATAATTATATGCGCAATAACCTTTTATATCAAGAGTTTTTAGCTTTACTATCCCAGGCGCCGATTCAGTTTATCCATTCAATCAAAAAGTGTCCTTTGGCAAATAGATAGTTTGGGTAGGATATGCGAATTCAATCCCCCGTTTCTCAAATTCTTCCTTAATTAAAAAATTTATCTCCTGCTGTATATCCATATATTTATTATAGTCTCCCCCTATAACAAAATAAACAATTTCAAAGATAAGGCTAAAGTCACCGTAAGAAAAGAAATGCGCGCGGTCAAAAACAGCTTCTTTATTGCTAGTAATAATATTTTTAATAATTTTAGGTATCTCCCGTAACTGGCTCAGGGAAGTTTGATATACCACCCCGAGCTTAAATACCACTCGGCGCCTCTCCATAAGTTTATAGTTACGCAGGCGTGAATCAGTAAGATCGGAATTTGAAAAAACCAGCATCTCCCCGCCTAAGCTCCGTATGCGGGTAGTTTTTATTCCGACATGCTCGATTGTCCCCATAAAATCTCCGACAATAACAAAATCACCCACCTTAAATGGGTGGTCAAAAAGTATGCAAAAATAGCTAAAAAGATCTTTCAGTATAGTTTGAGCGGCAAGGGCTACGGCTACGCCGCCAATTCCTAAACCGGCGATGACTGCCGAAATCTTGAAACCAAGATTATCCAAAAAGAAAATTACGGCACCTGCCCATAAGGCTATGCGGATAACCGCCATAATACTCTGCAAGCTCTTCTCAAGCAGGGGATCATCTTTCTGCTTTCTTAAATAAACCATAAAACCATAACCAATAAAGGCTACCAAAACCTTTACCACAAAAAATACAATAACCCCCAGGATAGCATAGTTTAAAACTCTTGTCGTAGCTCCGGGGAGGACAAGGCTCTTTAAAGCAAGGTAAAACATTAATACATATGATAAAGGCAAACCGACTTTCTCAAGGAGAGTTACAATGAAATCATCAAGGGTAGATTCAGTTTTGTGTGCAAAAACTTTTAAATGAGAAATTACTCTTTTCACAATTAATTTTATTATCAACATTCCTAGGATAAAAACACAGATAGTAATAATGTATCTCTGCAGGGTATTGCCTAGAAATATATAATTTAATATTTTGTCTATATGCGTATACATAGCGGCCTCCTTTTTCGCATAAAAATATTATTTTTCGTAGAATTTATATGTAAGCAAAGCTATCCTAGCGATAAATTGCTTTGCTGTCTTCAAATCTGTATTCTTATAATTGGTTAAGACACAAATAAGAAAATTACCCTTAGGTGTTAAAACTAGCCCGACATCATGACAGACATTACGCTCTAATCCGGTTTTGTGGGCGATAGTTATATCCGCAGGCAAATACCTGGGAATCCTGTCATTCATTCTGGTTAACTTTAGAAGGCCTATGCACTTATCAGATACCTGTTTATTAAAAAGCGACCTTAGGTATATTTTCTCAAGTAAAAAAGCCATATCTTCTGCGGTAGTATAATTCTCAACGCCCTGATTACGCAACTTATAGTCAGCTACCCTCCTTAAAAGCTCGGTATGCTTTAAGCCAAACTCCTTAAAAGTATTATTCAGATAATCGATCCCTAAGGCCTTGGTAACTATATTCGTCGCAGTGTTATCACTGTCATAAACCATAAGGCCTATCAACCGCTCAAAGCTAAAGAGCGTACCTGCGGGCAGGCTTTTTAATACTCCCGACCCGGTAAGCTTATCTGAAGATTTGAGGGAAATTTCAGAGTCAAGATTAATTCTCCCCTTTTCTGCGGCAACAAAGGCTGCAGCCATAATCGGAATTTTAGCTAAGCTCGCAGAGGGATAAAGTTTATCTTTTTGGTAAACAAATTCCCATCCGCTTTCTAAATCTTTTATAATTACAGCGGGGTCTCCTTTAAATTTATTGATCTCTCCCATAAGCTGGGCCTT
>JAKQSG010000059.1 GCA_029563245.1 Candidatus Omnitrophota bacterium | reverse complement strand
GCGGGGCGCCAAGTGAGGCTTTGCCCCAGCAAAGCCGAACGATACACGGGAGATACGGGAGCCGCCCAAGCGGCGGTGCCTATTGATATAGATTAAAGGTTCTGCTGGATACAGGTTCTAACCTTATCCAGTAAGGACCACAATTACTCTCCGTATATCTATTGCCGAAGTGGCGAAATGGCATACGCGGCAGCCTCAAAAGCTGTTGAGCGCAAGCTCATGTGGGTTCAACTCCCTCCTTCGGCACTATTTTGTTGCCTCTTTTAATATGCAGAAAAAGATAATCTTGTTAGTTTGTTTTCTATGCTTAGCCTTGCAACTTTCCTTTGGCGAAAACGGTATTCTTGATAAGCTTACCATAGAATCAGCAAGAATGAATACTCCCGACCAAAACCGTTCCATTATCCATAATACAGTTTCCAGCCCAAGCCTGTATTCCTCCGGTGTTTTCAATAGCTCAGCCAAAAAATATATAACCAAATTTAAAGACTCCCCGGTATATTTGGTAGACGCTGTTATAGACGAAGTACTCTATCGTATTAAAATTAAAGAATTGATCGTCTACACCAATACCCAGCCAGAACCTACAAGTTTTCTATATTTACGCATTTACCCCAACAGCCCGATGTTTATAATGCGCAAGGATAACGTCCGGTTCAATAAAGTCGAGATAAACGGCACTACTGCAAACTATGAACTTTTAGGTACCCTGCTAGAGATAGAGCTCCCGCAACCCCTAAAGCAGAATGAAAGTATCAATCTTTATATGGAGTTCTCCGAACTGCTGCAAGAGATAATCCCGCCCTCAGACAATCTATTTAACTCCCTTGACCCTACTTCAAGTAGCGTTGCCGGATTTGTTGATTACGGCGTATTTGGGTATTACAAGGAGATAATAAGCCTGGGGCACTGGTTTCCTATGCTAACCCCTTATAGAAACGGAGAGTGGTCGCGTACGCCTCCTGCGCGAAACGGAGATATCCAAAACTTTGAGGAAGGAATTTTTAAAATAAATTTTACAGCGGATAATGATACTGTAATAGCCGGCGCAGGGGTAAAAACCGGTGAAAAGACCTCCGGAGCAAAGGGGAAAAAGACATCGACTTATATCGGCATCGGCATGCGTGAATGCGCTTTTCAGCTAAGCAAACATTTTCAGGTCATCAAAGAAAAGGTGGGAGAGACTATTATTGAATCTTATTTCTTAAAGGGCCACGGAGATTTCGGCAAAAATGTCCTCGCTTACGCTGCTAAGGCCTTAAGGCTCTATGGAAGCTTACTCGGTGAGTACCCCTTCACTGAGCTTAAGGTAGTTGAGACATATCTTACAGGAGGCGCAGGAGGGATGGAATTTCCGGCTTTTATTACCATCTCCTCTTATTACAATAACCCTAAAATTAATTTGGGACCTATGGCGCTTCTTTTTGGCAATAATAATAAGGAACTGGAGGAGAGCTTACGCCCCATGCTACAAAACACCCTTGAGTTTATTGTAGCGCATGAAGCCGGACATCAATGGTGGAATGCGGTAGTGGGAAGCGACTCTATCAATAGCGCCTGGGTTGACGAATCACTAACTAATTATTTTTCTTTGATCTATTTTGACAAGATATACGGAAAGGCGAAATTTGAAGAACAAAAACTTTATAACCTTAGGTTGCCTATCCTGCTAGCGAAATTTGCGGGGACATCCGATAAAGGAGTTAACCGGCCTTCCTCAGAATTCACCGATACCATGCAATACGCCGTGATAATCTATTCCAAGGGGGCTTATTTTTATGACGAGTTAAGCCAACTCTTAGGAGAAGCTGATTTTTTAAAAACAGCCCGGTCTTACTATAACACGTATAAGTTCTCCTTCGCTCCGGAAGAAGGCTTTATTAATGTAGCAAAAAAAGAACATCCTAAGCTTAAAAACAAGATCGATGCCCTATACCAACGCTGGATAATAGAAGAACACATGTACGAAGACATTAAAGGCAATTTTATCGAAGAAGTCGCCAAAATGGCAGGAGTAGAAATTCCTAAGGTAATCGACTTTGATAAAGGCCTATTTAATTCTTTTAAAGATATAATGCGCTTCGGCGGGGAAAAATAAAATTATTCAGATTTTAGATACGGGCTGATAGCGCGGTATATGCGCTGGGCAATAATCCTATACCCCTCTTGGTTAGGGTGCATAAAATCGCTCTTCATGGCAGGATTAGTAATTATACCGCTTAAGACTGCCGGGACAAAAATTGAACCTGTATCTTTGGCCAACCTGGCAAATTTCTCTCGGTAATCACGCAGAAAAAAACCCGCACTTACATCAACAATGGCCGTAATTGCTCCTTGGCCTTGGGCCTTTAGGATCATTGCCCTGACATTATTCATAGTAGACTCACGGGGTATATCCTTTAGAAAATCGTTACCGCAAAACTCAATTAAGACTAAAAAAGGTTTTTTATCTAGCACATCTTTATCTATGCGCTTAAAGGCGCTGATAGAGGTATCTCCGTCTACCCCCGCATTTATTACTGGCATTTTTACCATTTTAGAAAGAACTGAAGGGTAATCTTCCCCTGGCTTTACCCCATAACCAAAAGTAATGCTATCTCCGAAACAAACAATATTCTCTCCAAAAGAATCTATATTCTGGATCTCTTTTTTGGCACAAGCAGAAATAGCAATAACGCAAAAACCCAACAGCGCTATTAGTGGTTTATTAATTTTTGGCATAATTTAACCTCAACTGACCGCAGGCAGCATTTATATCCTCGCCCCGCTCTTTACGCAACGTTACATTGATCCGCGACTTAACAAGGTAATCTTTGAAAATATCCACGCTGTTCTTTGAGGCCGGTTCAAATTCTAACTCCGGGATATGATTTGAGGGAATCAAGTTTACCTTAGCCAGTTTAAAATCCTTTAGCAGCCTGAACAGGCCTTCAGCATCCCTGAGCGAAGAATTAAGGCCTTTAATTAATATATACTCAAAGGTAACCTGGCGATGGGTCTTAAGGCTATACTCTTTACAGGCTTGAATAAGCTCTGACAAAGGGTAAGACTTATTTACCGGCATAAGGCTCGATCTTAATTCATCGGTCGCAGCATGCAAAGATACGGAAAGCTCCAATTGCAGCCCCTCTGAACTTAATCTTTCTATGCCGGGGATAATCCCGTTGGTTGAAATGGTAATCCTGCGCGCTCCTATATTTAATCCCGCGCTTGAATTGATAATCCTAATTGCCTTAATTACATTCTCGTAATTATCCATAGGCTCTCCCGTACCCATAAAAACCAGGTGAGTAAGCCTATTTTCCAAAGCATTGTCTTTTAAATAGATTACCTCTTCGATAATTTCACCCGCGGTTAAATTTCTCTTAAATCCGAGCATGCCGCTGGCACAGAAACTACATCCATATTTACAACCTACCTGTGAGGATAGGCATCCCGTAACCCTGGAATTAGCCGGGATAAGCACAGACTCAATTGAATTATTATCCTTTGTGCCTAAGAGAATCTTTCTTGTCCCATCCCTAGACTCTAAATGCTTTAATAACTTAAAACCAAGGATATAAAACCTATCCGCAAGCTTTCCTCTAAGTGCCTGAGGAATATCGCTCATATAGTTAAAATCCCAAACCCCTCTTTTGTATAGCCATGAAAACACCTGACGGGCATGATAGGGTTTAGCCCCTAAAGCTAAAAACTCTCTTTCCAAATTCTTTAAATCAAGGTCCTTGATATCCTGCATATTAATTATTGGCAGCGAAGTTGTTCTTTGTCAACCTTACCGGCGCGGTTTTTGGGAAGTGCGTCTTTAAATACAAAATAATGCGGAATCTTGAAATGGGCAAGGTGTTGCCTTAAAAAATAACGCAGGTCTTCTGCTGAAATGGGCTTCCCCTCTTTCGTAACTATGAAAGCCTTGGGCACTTCGCCTCTTAATTTATCTGGAACTCCCACGACCGCCACCTCCAGCACAGACTCATTCTTCTGTATCGCTGCCTCTACCTCCGGTTCGAAAACAATTTCCCCTCCCACCTTAATCATCTCTTTCTTCCTGCCGACAATATAAAGATACCCCTGCGAGTCAAATTTACCCAAGTCACCGGTATGGAACCACCCATTACGCATACTCTCCGCGGTAAGCTTAGCATCTCTATAATATCCATCGGTAACAACCCAACTTTTAACTACCACTTCTCCTATCACCCCCGCGCTTAATTCTTGGTCGGCATCATCGAAAATCTTTATCTCTATCCACGGCGCAGGCTTTCCCACACTCTCAATCTTATCAGAACCCATAGGCAATACTGCGGTAGGCGCATTAGTCTCGGTCATGCCCCATCCGTTTAAAAGATGGGCCTTGGGACAAAATTGATGGAACCTGCGTAATGCATCGGGAGAGTTTGAGGCCCCGAATGTCACAATCCAGCGCAAAGAGGTTAAATCAAAGCTTTCAAACTCTTTTAATTGTAATAAGGCATAATACATAGAGGGCACTATCCAAAAGAAATTAACCTTATGCTTGGCAATATTCTTTAAGAATTCAAGAGGTATAAAACGCTCCATTAAGATAAGCCTTAAGGAAAAACATATTGTATTCTGAATATAAATAAGCCCTCCCAGGTGAGAGAAAGGTAACGCGCAAAGCGCCGTATCTTTCTGGCTTAAATCCGAATTTACGAAAAACTCCATGGACTTAGGAGGGGCTAAAAGCTGGCTATAATTTATTAATACCCCCTTGGGCCTTCCGGTTGTACCTGAGGTATAAAAGATTATCGCGCAATCCTTTCCTTGGATGTCGGTATCAATCTTTTCGTTGCCGACATTATCCAAACAATCGTTAAAGAATAAGTGCCCCTCCTGGCTATCCTGACAAGTTATTATCGTTTTTAAGCAGGGTAATCTTTCCTTAAGGGTGGCTAAATTCAGCGTAGCCTTAGTCTTTATTATCAAAACCTTAGCCTCAGAATGCATAAGGCATGAAGAGAGTTCATCCGATGTAAGCATGAAATCCAGGGGTACAGCTACTGCCCCTAGCGCCCATATCGCCAAGTAACTATAAATATACTCCGGCCAGTTAGGAAGATACAAAGCTACCCTATCCCCCTTCTCTACCCCTATTTTCTTAAGGCTGCTTGCCAGCGCAAGATATCTCTCCTGTAATTTCTTCAACGTTATTTCTTCATCCCTGAAAATAACCGCGACCTTGTCCGGATTAATGCTTGCCTGGTCTCTTAGAATCTTTAATATCTGCATAATTAGCTTAACTCTGCCTCTATTTTCTTTATAAGTTCACCCGTTTCCCTGATCACAGGAGCAGGCAATAAATGCGACATTTCTGCTTCCTGTTTCAGGCTTCTCAAACTGCCTAACAATCTCTTTAAAGTAACAAGCCTTCTCTTTTCCTGGGCCTCTTCAGGAGCTAATTCCTGCCTCTGCCTGATGAGCGCAGTTAAGCCCTTTCTAACCTCTTGAGTATCTTTCCCATGCTCAAAAACATCCTTCCTTAGCTTAGAATAATCCTCTTTGTCGATATCCTTTTTATTCTTTGCCTTACGCAATAAATCAACTGCTTCGTAAGTGGGAAGCTTAGCGGTGTTTGCAGTATTACCATAATCTCCCTTAAGATAAGCCGGTTCCTCTTTCTCCAGAAAATAATAAGAACGCAAAAGTTTCATCGCCGTAATCTTCTTTATACCGACTTCTTTGGCGGTATAGGACTCAAAGGTAGCAAACCCCCACTCCTTATAAAGCTTGTCCTTAAGTACCGTGTATAGCGAGCACCCCAGGCCAATCCAGGATGATTTGAAGTTCCTGGCGCTCTCTAACACATGATAACGCAATGAACCTTCTTCCAGAGAGGCCATTTTATTCTCGATAGCTTCGAGAGATTTTGTCTTATGCGCTTCCATCAGTTTTTATCCTTAAAGATCCTCTCTAGATCCTTGCCGAAATCTTTGAATTTTCCGATATTATCGCTTACCTTCCTGACTAAGTCAGCGGGATTTTGCCGGGCAAGATTTTTAGCGGCGGAGGTTAATATAATCTTCTTAAGTTCCTTCGAATTAAATCCGGGGCTGTTCAATCTAGTCTTTAACTTAAATTCCAATGCCAGCTCTCCTTTTGCATCGGTAAATAAATCAAGGGCGCTCTTTGCCATATCAAAGGAGGTAAATTCCGCCTCTTGCCTTTCAGTCTGCGCATAGACTAAATCCGAAAGATTAAGATCGGTTATAATTTCTAAATCGTTATTCTGCGAACTGAATACTGATCTCATATTAAGCCTTGCCGAGTCCAGTTGGCTTTCAGAAATAAAATTACCGCAGTAAGGCCTAAAGTAAGCTAAATCCAAATCCTGCAGCCTTAAAACAGCATCCATATCCTTAGGACCAAAATCTACCCACCCGGTGAAATTAATATCCCCTATTTTAGCTGAGCTTAGATTAAGAAAACTTGCCGAAACCTTAAAATTTGCCTTCATAGAGCTTACCGGAAAAGGCGCCTTAAAGACATCCGCATTTATATCAGTTAATATAGTCTTAAAGCCTCCGGCATCTACCTTCTTATCGATGAAAATAACCGTGCCGCTTCTTATAGTTAAACCGGCTAAATATACCTTTGGTGCCTGCCCCTTTGAATCAAACTGAGGAATATTGATTTTACCCTCGGCAGACTGCTCAAGCACTATAACCGGATTAACCAAGCCTACCCTGTTTAAAACAATCTTGCCGGCAAGAAATCCCAACAGGCTGGGTGAAACCGAAACCTTATCGGCCTGCATTAGCTCTCCCGCCTTAAGTTTAATTAAATTAACAGTTAGGGGGAAAGTAACGCTTACCTTGCTAATGCTTGCCTTAACCTTAAGGCCCTGTTCAATCTGCCTAACTATTGCCTCCTTGGCAAGATAAGGAAAGGTTAAGTTGAGAATAATAAATAAGGCGATAACCGTAATGATAAATGCAATTAATACCTTAGAGAATTTTTTCATGCATTAAACCTTTAAATTAAATACAGCCTAAAAAATAACGGTCTTATCTTTAAACCTGAAGACTCGATGCTCGATATAAGCACGCAGGGCATCGGAGAGTGCCCTCTTCTCTAAATTCCTACCCTTTAAAAGAAGCGTCCTTAAATCATCTTTGTGCGATATCTCCTCTACTGCCTGGGCAATAATCGGCCCGGTATCAAGCCCCGCAGTAACAAAATGGCTAGTTGCCCCAATTACCTTAACCCCTCTATCTAATGCCTGCTGATAAGGATTCTTCCCCTTAAACGAAGGGAGAAGCCCATGATGTATATTGATAATGTCTTTACCGAAGGATTGAATAAAATGCGGGGATAATACCAGCATATAACGGGCAAGGGCCAGAAAATCGGCAGAACCTTTAGCTAAAGAGATTATCTCCTTCTCCCTCCTGTTGCTTTTATTAGCCGGGATAAAATAAAAAGGCAGGTTATGCTGCTCTACTAACCTACCGTGTCCCTCGAAATTACTAATTACAAAAGGAATATTAACGCCGAGCTCTCCCCTCTTATAAAGATAAAGTATCTCGGCAAGGCAATGGTCTGGCTTAGAAGCAAGTATACCCATTGATAGCGGCACCCCTTTTTCATAAAGCCTTGCCTTTGCCTTAAAATATCCTGCAACCTTATTTAACCTTTCCTCCAATTTGCCTGTATTGCACTCCTTATCATCCGCTATAAACTCAACCCGCATGAAGAAATAACCTCCCCGGGGGTTAGAAGAATACTGATCAAGGGTAATAATATTTCCTGTAGATTTAAATATGAAATCAGATACCCTGGCTACTATTCCCTTCTGGTCCTTGCACTGCAAAAGAAGAATATAGGTATTCATATTTTATTTCCTTTCGCTATTTATGCTATTGAAAACCTTATCTCTTAATTTGGAAAAATCTCCCGGCCCAAAGGAAGATGTCTCAACGGGAGGTAAGACAGTAACACTGGCGAAAACTTTTGATTTAAATATCCAGCTTCCTTTAGGGATTGCATCACGGGTCCCTTTTATACAAATAGGAAGAATGGGTTTCTTCTTTTTTATCGCCAGCTTAAATGCCCCATTCTGAAAAACATTCATTTCGTCAGTATCGCTGCGTGTGCCTTCGGGAAAAAATAGCACCGACATATCTTTTCTAAGCCACTGAGCCGCTTCCCGGTAAACCTTTTTAATACTGGAATATTCCCCGCGGGCAAGCTTTATATGCTCGGTAAGCGAAAGGCACCATCCGATAAATGGCACCTTAAACAGGCTCTCCTTAGCAACCCATTTGAATTGCATTCTTGTCTTATAAAGAACAACAATATCAGCCATACTTTCATGGTTGGCGATAGCCACATAAACCCTGCCGTAATCAATATTCTCAAGCCCCTTGATTTCAAATTTCCAGAATGGATTTAAACGGATAATGGCATCCGACCACCAAAAACACTGCATGTGCGCGATTTTTCTCTTTTTATCAACAAAATAAAGAACGGCCCATAAAAAGAAGACTACAAAGGTAAGTGCCATAGTTAATATTAAATTGTAAATCCAAATGGCGATAGAAAGGAATATTTTAAGCATAGTATTTTAAAAACCGTACCAATAGCTAACTAAAGGCTTACCCTCATTTGAATGATCAATTATTACATTCTTTAGCCGGGTATACTCTAAAAGGCCCTCCCGGCCCAGCTCCTTGCCAAAACCGCTCTGCTTGAACCCGCCGTAAGGAAGCTGGTTATAAAACATGCCGTAGGTATTTATCCATATTGTCCCGGCATTAATCTTCTTAGCCACTTCTTCAGCAAACACTAGGTCTTTACTCCAGATACAAGCCGCCAGGCCAAAATCAGAATGATTAGCCAGCTCCACTGCCTCCTTGGCATCAGAAAAACTTCCAACTATAGTTACCGGCCCAAAAACCTCTTCTTTAAATATATGCATATGCGGTTTGACATTGCCGATAACCGTAGGCTCAAAGAAATACCCGTTTTTAAGCTCCGCATCCTGAGGTATCTTGCCGCCACACAAAATTCTTGCCCCCTCTGTCTTAGCCTTCTCCAGGTAGGCAATAATTTTCTTGCGCTGGCTATCGGTAACTAAGGGGCCCATTTGGGTCTCATGGTTATCCGATAAACCTAATTTTATAGCCTTAGCCTTACTTACAAAACTAGCGATAAATTGGTCGTAGATCTTTTCCTGGACAAAGATGCGCGACATAGCCGCACACATCTGTCCTTGATTTAAGAAAACCGAACAAAGAGAACTGTTGACTGCTGTTTCGATATCCACATCCGCAAAAATCAAACTTGCAGATTTGCCTCCCAACTCCAGAATAAGCTTCTTAACGCTTGAAGATGTATACCTAAGGATTTCTTTGCCAACTTCGAGGCTGCCGGTAAAGGAAACCATATCTATTCTCTTATCGCAGCAAAGTACCTGCCCGGAATTTGCCCCGCTTGCATTGATAATATTCACCACCCCGGGAGGCATTCCTGCATCATGAATAATCTTGCCTAATTCAAAAGCAGTAAGCGGGGTTATGCTGGAAGGCTTTAATATTACGGTATTGCCCGCTGCAAGGGCAGAAGCCAGCTTCCATGAAGCAATTAAAAGCGGGTAATTCCACGGGATAATTAAAGCTACTACCCCTACCGGCTCGCGCAATAAAACCGCTCCTGCCTCTTCCGCAGGAGTTAAAGCTTCATCAGCAAGATAAGCTTCAAGATTATTAGCGGCAAACTCAAAAGTCTTAGCAGCAGAAGGCACATCCATAAAAGTCGTCTCTTTTATAGGTTTACCGGTACTCTCTGTTTCAATCCTTGCCAGCTCTCCTGCCTTATTAAGGATACCCTGGGCAATCCTAAGAATAACCGCCTTACGCTCCAAAGGCGGCAAACCCGACCATAATCCTTTGTCAAAAGCCTTCCGGGCGCTCTCAATAGCCAGGTCAATTTCTTTTTCTGAAGCAAGAAAAACCTGGGCAATAACCTTGCCCGTAGAGGGATTAAGGACATTCTGCCTCTCCCTAGTTTCGATAAACTCTCCGTTTATATATAAAGGAACACAATTCATCGTATTTTAACTTCCTTAAATAAAGCAAAAAGCCTGGTAAATGGTACATACCATTTTGAGAGCTGCCCTAACTGTCCGGATAACTTCATCTTCCCCTGGGTCACGGCAACAAAAGAATCCAATTTTCCTAAGAATACCTGCTCCCAGACTTCCCGGGGCGCGGAAATAACAAACGGGGCGTCCGCGTCCAGGTCAAGCCTTACAATTTTTCCTTTTTCAAAGTTAAACTTATAAACCTTATCCGATCCGTCGAGCTTGATCGCCAGCTTTACGGTAAGATTCAACTCTTCGCCTTTTCTGGCAATCAACTCATCCTTATTAACCAGATCAACAATTGCCTGTATATGTTCCATTGAAAACATAGGCAGGCTTAAATTTAGCGTTAAATCTGATTTTAACGCCTTATCCAGATCATCAAGAATATCGTTTTTGAAAATTCTTGCTATGGACGCAGTACGCACTGCCTCTTCTAAAGCCTCAATAAGGCTTAAGGCATCGTAAAATTTATCTGCCAAGGCCACTACCCCGTGGTTTTTTAATACCACGAGATTATTCGTTTTAAGTGCAGCAATAACCGGCTGGGCGTTTACCACCGTCGGAGTATCCTGCTCAACAACCGGAACAGTGCCTAAATAAAATTTTGTCTCGAAGGTCAATGCCTTCAGATCAGAAGTTACCGCAAAATAACCGTTAATCAGGGGAGGATGGGCATGTATTACTACCTGCGACTTAAAGTTTTTATAAACTAAGGAGTGAAGCGGCAATTCTGAGCTTGGCTTAACAGAAGAATACACCTTCCCGGTATCTAAATTTACCTTCACGATATCTCTATAGCTTAGATCCCCCAAAGCGGTTGAGGTTGCGGTAATAAGTATATTTTTATCATCCAGGCGAGCACTAATATTACCGGATTTAGCTACCGCAAGCCTGGACTCATGAAGCCGGCTGCCTATCTTTATTATTTCCTTTCTTAACTTAAGCTCTTTTCCAAAAATCATCTTTTAATCTCCATGCGGATGTGTTTGGTGATTAAATTATCCGGAGTAATATCAAAAGCAGGATAATAGCCTTTGGCACCTTTAGGAGCAAGCCTTAGTCCCTGGTATTCCAGCATCTCCTTATCCGGGCGAATTTCTATCTTTATCTCCTTGCCGCTTTTTTTATCCGAGGCAGGGGGGCATATAACATAAAAGGGAATCTTAAAATACTTAGCCACAACCGCAATCTGATATGTTCCGATCTTATTGGCAATATCTCCGTTTAAGGCCAGATGATCTGCTCCTACAATTACCTTATTTATTTTCTTCAGCGACATTACCGAAGCTACCATATTATCCGTAATTAATGTAACATCAAAACCCGCTCTTTTTAACTCCCAGGCAGTAAGCCTAGAGCCCTGCATATAAGGGCGCGTCTCGGTAGCAAAGAATTTTATAGCTTTGTGCTCTTTCTTGGCTATAGCTGCGATTAAAGGCATAAGTCCGCTTATGTTGCAATGGGTTAAGACAACATCCCCATCCTTTAATAACCTTGCTGCTTCTTCTGCCTGCGCAAACCTGCTATATTTTAAACCTTCGAGAAAACCTAATATACATTCTTCCAGAGGCGCTTTGCCTTTTGCCCAGTTTAATACCATATCGGTTAAAAACTTAAATGATAACGTTGGGCGGGTTTTATTAATCGCCGCGGAAACTCTTTTCAGCTCCTTGCCCCTCCCCTGCTTAATCAGCTGAAGAAAAATATACATCACCAGAAGTACCTGTCCAACCGCACGAGTCTTCATATCCTTTATTGCCTTGCAGGCCTGCCGGTAATTACGCGCCTTTATATAGGCAAGCTCCTGCGGAAGTTTAGTCTCATCGAGTATGTAAATAATCTTTCCTTTTAACTGGATTGGCCAAAATAGCGGAGAAAATTTCATTTTCCCTCTAGTTTTTTTACTGTCTCCAAGGCAATCTTTAGGATACTTGCCTCTGCCATATAATACAACGGGTTCATGAAACCCATCTCGCCCGTAACCACATTATCGCTCACCGCCAAGACTGAACCAGCTTTAATATTATAGGTCTGGGCAATAGTCAAAAGGGTCGAAGAGACCATATCAACCACCAGGGCCCCCTCCTTGCGCTTTTCCTCAACTATCTCGCGGGTCTCCCTTAAAAGCGCATCTGTTGTCCAGGCCTTGCCACGGTGCACATTAACACCCATACCCTTTGCTACTTCATATAGGGTATCAGCTATTCTTTTGTCGGCAAATGTTTTAAAATCTTTATCTACATAATAAGGCGTAACCCCATCGCCGCGGATAACCTCATCTACTACGAATATGTCTCCGACCTTAATACTTTCATCTAAAGAGCCGGCGGTACCGACTCGAATAATATTATTAATCTGGGCATTGCACATAACTTCAGTAGTAATGGAGGTGTCGGTAGAAAACCTCCCTCCGTTAATCGCGGTTAACCTTATCCCTTCAAACATACCAGTATACATAGAATATTCCATAAAGGTAAAATTCTTCACCGGGTTATCAAACTTCTTCAATAGAACATCCAGCCTATCTCTTGGCCCGGGTACTATTGCATATTTACCTACATCCTGCGCTCTAAGCTGTACCATATTCGTCAGATCCTTGCCTGTTAAATGTACCTCTTTCTGCATCTGCATATTAATTTCTCCTTTTAAGATATAAGCTTTGACAAATTGATTCCGAGAATATTATCCTTATCCTCTTGGGATATCTTCAAATCCCTGATTGCCTGGATACTGGCAGAAGGGTCCTTTTTCGCCGGATAGTCGCTCCCCCATAAAATATGCCCTGGGCCTAGCAACTCAATAGCTGCGTTGAAATTTGCCTCGGTTTTATCTCCCGAAGTATCAACATAAATGTTCTTTAAATAATCCGTAGGCTTGCCTTTTAAATCTTCAACAAAATCCATTGAACGCAACATCTGATATGTTGAATCGAATCTTCCGGCTAAATAAGGCACTACCCCGCCGAAGTAGCCAAAGATGAATTTTACCCCGTAATCCCGCAGAATACCAGAGACCAAAAGCTTGCCGATACAAATAGTAGTATCAAAGATATATTCAATTACCGGGGTAAGAAGCGGGTCCTTAACCCGTTCAAAACCAATGGGATTTACAATCTGGGAATGCACAAAGATCGGAATATTTTTATCCTGTGCTATTTTATAGACCTGAATGAATCTAGAATCATCCAGGTAAACCCCGTTGTAACTAGTCGCCAGGGATATCGCCTTAAAACCCAGATCTTCGGTTGAGCGCCTAAACTCCTTAATCATGTCAGGCTCATGATCAATCGGAAGTATGGCTGCCCCGATAAATCTATCCGGGTATTTTTCTATTATTCTGCTTACATTATCATTAAATATACGGACAACTTCGGATATGCTCCCTAATCTTAAATGGGCATCGGATGTAGGATAGGATAACACAGACTTACTAACGCCTGCCTCATCCATAACCCTAAGTTGAGACTCTATCTCCCCCCATCCCTTATGATAAAAATGAGCATTATTAATAATGCCTTCCGGTAACCAGTGGCTATGTGCATCAATGACCATTAATGTTCCCTGCTCCCTAATATGCGTTCAGTCATCTCTATCTCATAGAGAAGCTTGATCTCCTCAAGCGCCTTCCTGCCCAATTCTTTTACAATGGCCTTTTCAATAGCGCGCAATTTAGCAACGATAAACAGATAATCAGGCTTAAACTTCTTATCCTCAAATTTCAACCCTAAACCATCCTTCTCTTTTTTCTCTATATATTCTTCAAAGTGCCTTATGAATTTACCCGCAGAGGAATCCTTAAGCCTTGACTTTAACTCCTTAAGGATAAACCTGTCAACCTCAACCTGCGTGAACTTGCGCTCGATCTTATCCAATGATTCTTTAGCGCTCTTATAGAACCATATAAGATAGCGTTTTTTTAAATTCTTAACCTCTCTCCTATCCATCATTTCTTTATCAACTCCACCCTGTCAAAATAAAGGGTCCCGCTTGATTCAGGCAATGGCTCAAACTGGTAGCTCTTCAGAGGAAAATTTATGATTGAGTTCTTATCCGATGACTCCGGCTGCCAATCATCCCGTACAGCAAATTGTTCAAACGGACACACTACTTCTCTCCAGCCGTTAAAATCATCATTTATAATAAAACGCCACACCTCATTACCGCTATCCTTAACATCAACAGCTATCCTATTCTTTGAATCTGATCCGTACATATAGAAGGCTAGCGCGCTGTAATCATCCCAGATGATATCCTGGGGATCAACTAACCAGCCGGCATTCTGAGCGTCCAGGTCAAAACCTCGGGCAATCCACATATATCCGCCCGCAACAGCATTGTAAACTACCTTTAATGACGAATCTTTAGAATATTTTATCTTAGGTTCTGATGATACCTCCACAGAAGAACCGTTACCCGAACCGTAATCAATAGTACCGTCCAATCCTTTGATTATGGGAGTCTCAAAATCATCAATTATAAGATTGTCTCCCTGAGCAAACGAAACAACGGAAAAAACCAGAATTAACGCTACCAGCAAGCCAGCCTTTTTCATTCTTCCTCCTGTTTTTCAAATATTTTATAATCAATAACTTATTTATCCGGATGCTGCTGTTTAAACGGAATAACCGGGGCCACCCAAGGTGTCTGCTGATTAATGACCGATATCTCCAAAGGACAGACATTGGCCGGGACTGTCAGCGCAAACCTTACGGCATCTTCGATAGCCTTAGTCGACATTAACCTCGAGGTATCGCTGGTAACATTACCCAGTTTGCCGGTAAGGTCCGTATCCGTTACTCCGGGAAGAATCGAGGTAACCTTAATGCCGTGATCCCGCAATTCCCAAAATAACCCCTTAGAAAAAGCGCGCAACCCTACCTTTAGCGAACTATACACTATAAAACTTCTCGGTACCGGGTCTACAAGCGTAGATCCGGAGACAATATTGATAATTGCCCCGGACTTCTGCTTAATCATATCATTAATTACCAAACGGATAAGGCGAACATAACCTAAATAATTAGTATGCGCAAGCTTCTCTAAGTCTTCGATCGGCTGATCTTGAAACGGATACTGGCTAGAAACGCCTGCACAATTAATCAGTATATCCACCCGCGAGAATTTTTCTTTTGTCTTTTTGGCTAAGTTCTCTAAATCTGACAATTTCATTACATCGCAAGGTAAAGCAAGGACCTCTACATTATATTTCTTGGAAATTTCATCTGCAGCCTCTTTTAACGGACCTTCGTTGCGTGCTGCGATCGTTAAGTTTATACCTAGGCTTGCCGCAGTTAAAGCCAGAGATTTACCTATGCCCCGGCTAGCCCCTGTAACAATAGCAACCTTCCCCTTAAGCTCTTCTCCCATGAATATCCCCCCTTAGTATTAATTAGCTTTAATTAATCTCCCCGAAAACAATAAAAACAAAAGCCCAAAACCGAAAATAATAAACCCTAAGCTAAAACTGCGCGACATAATCAATCCCCCTAAACTCACCCCTATGCCTCCGGAGATAAAACGCACTGCGCTGTTCAAACTCGCCGCCTCATTTAGAAATTCTTTAGGCAAATCGGTAAGCATGGACGCTAGGCCAACATGGTTAAAGGTCCACCCTAACCCCCAAATTACCATAATCAGAATAAAGGCAAAAAAAGGTAATTTAAAAATGAGCGCGAAGATACTAAAGATCATAAATCCTATACCTATATTAACTATCCTGCTTCTCCCCAGCGAATCCGCAAGCAACCCTCCCCAAAACTCACCAACTATACCGCTTAGAGAAGTTAAGGTTATCAACATACTGATAATAAACTGGGTATACTTTAACTGGGTAGAGAAATATACTCCCATCCATTGTTGTATAGCATGATAAATAAGACTGATAAAAAATATATAAGCTAATATCTTAAATGCCGCCTTATCATTAAACACCCTAAAGTAATTAAACTTAAATCCTCCTGTATCTTCCTTGAAGCTAGGGAGGTAAAAATACATGGCTATCCAGAGAATAAACCCTGATAAAGCCGGTATCAAGAATATCCAGCGCCAATAAATAACCCCACTTAAAAATAAACCTAAAAGAGAAGCCACAAAGGTCAGGCCGAAAAATATCCCGATATACTTACCTCTTCTTTCTTTAGCTTTGTGTTTACCGATTAAGATTAAACCAAGCGGTATAACAGAGGCTCCAAATAACCCCATAAAGAACCTTCCCAAGAATAGGGTATTTATATTACCGGATAAGCCCGCCAGAAGATTGGCAAGAGCAAACAAGAAAATACAGGTTAACTCTATTTTACGCGCGTCGAATTTACGCACTAAGGGTCCGTAGATTAAAGCAGCCAGACCGTAAGTCAACATATAAATCCATATGACCTTACCAACTATAAACTGAGAAAGAGCAAACTCCTTTGCTATCGAAGGTATCAAGGCTGCGGCTGCAGCGACATTAAATGATAAAACCGCTCCCTCTAAACATAATATAAAAAAGGTGGTCTTCTTCAAAGCTGCGCTTCTTTTTCGATTACCCTTTTAAAAATAGCAAGGTTCTCCTGGGAGTGCTTATTAATAAACCCTTCCACCTCTTTATCGGTAAACTTCGCCTTTTCATCCATCTCGAAATGCTGAATCCAGGTAAGTTCCACCCCTTCAGGCTTTAAGGTATAAAGCCAGATAATCTTCATGTAGATAAAAGGAAATTTAGGTTCAAACCTTTCGGCATAAGCAAAATATTCATCTTTGAATAAAAGCCTCCAGGAGACCCATGATTTATCCTCATCATCAGTTAGGCGGAAGGTGATCTTGTCCCCTTCCTTACTGATAATCTCGGCTTTCTTGTATTCACTGCCGAATAAATCTATCCAGCGGGGGATGTCATTGGATATATCGAAAACCAAGCCATAAGGAGCATTGATTATAATCGAATTACAGGTATGTCCCATACAGTCCTCCTTTTACATACATTACCGATTCAAATTTTACACAAGGGCAACTACCCTTGACCAGGCAGCCCCGGTCTGGCGTATCCGTACCGGAAAGCAAGCAACCTTAAATCCTGATGCCCGAGGAAGGCTTTCTAAATTACCCAGTCTTTCTATATGAATAAATTCTCTTTTTCTGCCGTAAAAATGCGCCGGATAAAACTTTGCGGGGTCTTTTGAATCGATGAATTCCTTAAGCATAAATTTATAAGGGCGGTCAATACCCATAGTATCCACGCCAAAAATCTTAACCCCATGGTCAATAATAAAGTCTATCGCCGTTGTACCTATGCCAGGATAATCCGTAAAATACCTGGGAGTCCCGTAAAATTTATCGGCACCAGTCCAGATTAATATAATATCAAAAGGTTTTAAAATATAATCTTCTTTTTTTAAGGCGGTTTCTAAGTCTTCAGCGGTTATCTCTTCAGCTGCTTTTTTGTGGCGTAAATCTAAGCGCACTGCATTCTGATAGCAATATTCAAGAGGTATCTCATCAGCGGTCTTAGATTCTCTCCCCTCAGAGCGAGTGCCATAATGGAAGGAGTAATCAAGGTGTGTTCCTACATGCACGGGGGAATGCACTATCTCAAGGGAGAGGAATTCTCCATCCGGAAGGTCTACGGGCTTAAGGATTCTTCTTCCCAAAAGGTAACCAATCTTGCCCCTTAAGGTCTTACCCATAATCACACGGTTAAATTTTTCAACCCCCGCCTTATGGGTTATCCGCTCGATATCAACCTTATGGACTTCAAATCCTTTTTCATCAATCGGCAGACTCAAGTCAATAATCTGCATGCATCACTCCTGCAATTTGCCTAATACGAAGTTCATTACGCCTTTGAAAGGATTACCTTCTCGATATCATTGATGCTTGATGACTTTGTAATCTCCCTCGGGCTTAGCTTAACCCCAAAAGCCTTCTCTATGGCAATAACTGATTCTACCATCTCTGTTGAATCGACTCCGATGCTATCCTGCAAGGATAAATCGTCTTTTAACTCTTCGGGCTTAACCTTTAATAAATCCGCCAAAACTTCCTTAAGCTTTGATTTTGTATCCATAAATTACCTCCCTATATCTGTACCTCTCCCTTTGTGGCAGCTGCTTCCCATTTATTAATACCATCCATTACATCTTTGAAGCAAATCTTTGCCAAGGGATCGAAGTTACTCTCCATAATCCTATTAATGCGCCCTGGCTTTGAGAAGAATTCCCGCATGCACCAAGAACCTAACCTGCCCAGGTCTTCCGTAGTAAGATAATCCGTTGGGATTACCGGATGCAGGAAATCCCAGGTGCTAAAATCTACCTTCCTTGGATCAATCCAGTTCTTTTTCAAAGCAATCCGCCACATCGGCGAATTCGGAGCAGGAGTAACATAGCCTACCCACATGATATCCGGATCAACTGCGTCAGTAAATTCAAAACGCTGCTTGATGATAGCCTCCGTGTCATAGTCAAAACCCATCATTATATCGGCAACAATAGCAATGTCATTTTTACGCAGGATTTCAATGGTCTTCTTGATTTGATCCAGAGTAATACCTTTGGCGATCTTCTTTAGCTCTGATTGAGTCGTCACCTCAATACCAAAAACTCCCATAAATAAACCATTCTCCTTCATAAGCGGAAGTATAGGCTCGCAATTCACCCAATCAATAGCCCTGCCTAAAGACACCCATTTAATCGGATTGTTAGATGCCTTTTTAAGTTCGCAGAACTTCTGCACCCTTTTAGGGTCAACATTAAAATTGTCATCCTGGATAACTACAACTTTGACTCCGTATTTCTTATGCAGCAGGTTTAGCTCCTCCATAACCCTCTCTGGAGATTTAGCGCGCCACTTCAAGAAATCGGAAGGGGAACGCGGGTCAAACTGGTCCCACTCATAACAGAATGTACATGCTGAAGGACATCCACGGGAGGTAACCATATCAACAAAAGGCTTCCAATAAGTATGCCCAACATATTTATCCATAGGAAATAAATCATAGGCTGGAAGAGGCAGCTTATCTAAATCCGGCATAAGCGGTTTATGCGGCCCCATGACAATCTGCCCATCTATACGGGAAGTAACACCCCCTACGTCTTTTAATGGCCTATTCTTGTCAATAGCCTCAATCAAATCACCGAAAGATTCTTCTTCGCCCATAACTACAAAATCAACTGCAGGATTTTCTTCCAAGGTAGGTACCGGCATAGCCGAATACCATAAACCTCCGAAAATTATCTTTGTCTTAGGCGAAACTTTCTTAATCTCCACAGCCGCATCCTTAAAATGACGCAATACCCCGTATCCGCCATAGCCGTGCAGCTGTTCACCCATAACAACCACATCAGGGCTCTTCTGCTTTACCTGTTCGACCAATTGTTCCATGGAAAGCTGGTCAGCCTTACCATCAATAACCGCAACATCGGCATAACCCCGCGTATCCCTGACATATGCTGCCCAGTGCGCATAAAGCTGGTTGGGAGAACGGTGTATCCCATGCGTTGCCCAAGCCCCTACTTTAGGCATAACAAATAATATTTTCATTAAATCCTCCTTTTAAGCCTTCTCGATAATTAATGCGGAATTTATCCCTCCCCTTCCCCGGGATATAATCAACGCCTTTTTAATCCTGTGTTCTCTTGCTTCCTTACTAACATAATTAAGCCCGGCGATTGAGGGCTCGTCTAAATTTATCGTGGGGGGAATTAAACTATGCTCCATCGCCTGTATGGCAATAATCATATCCAGTACTCCAGAAGCCCCCAGCAAATTACCAAACATAGATTTAGGACAACTTACCGGTATATCTTTTGAGCGGCTTCCAAATACTTCCCTGATAGCCCCAACCTCAGAATTATCCCAAATATCTAAAGCTATCCCGTCTAAGCTGATATAATCGATTTCATCAATTCCTGCCCGGGCATCTTCCAGGGCAATTCTAATTGCCCTGGCTAGCTCCTTTCCATCAACAGCAGAATTAATACGATCCACTCCATCACAGGTTGTCCCGTATCCCGAGATTAAAGCCAAGATATTGGCATTGCGTGATTTTGCCCTCTCAATACTCTCCATAACCACTACCCCCGAACCTTCTCCGATTACAAAACCGCTGCGCCTCTTATCAAAAGGCCGATAGGCTTCCTGCGGATGTTGATTATCGCTGGAAAGCCCTCCATAAGTATTGCAACATAATAATGCATAAGGAGAAACTGGAGCCTCCATCCCCCCGGATAAGATCAGATTCAATTTACCCTTAGCCAATATTTTCCTGGCATAACCAAGAGCCATTAATGAGCTTGCGCGATCCGCTACTACTGTCTTGGAAAATCCTTTTATCCCATAGTAAATTGAGACCTGCCCCTGCGGAGCTGCCGGAAACCAGGCAGAAGCCATATAAGGAGATACTCCTTCACGCCCCTCGATATACATATCCCGAAGCTCTGTTTCGGCATAAAGCCATCCTCCGATGGCATTGCCTAAAAAGATACCTACAAGATTAGGATCTTCCTGTTTGATATCGACACCTGCATCCTGTAAGGCAAGCTCTGAGGCAATCAGGGCCATATGAGAAAAAGCATCAATCTTCTTTAAAAGCCGCTCTGAGAAAGTACTGTATTTTTCAAGATCATCTATCTGCCCGGCGATATGGGAAGGATACCTGGAGGCGTCAAATCTGGTTATCTCTTTTATAAATGAACGCCCGCTTTTAATATTTGCCCAAAGCTGGCGCTTACCTATTCCCGAAGGGGATACTGCCCCGATTCCGGTTAAAGCAATCTTATCCATTATATCTCCTTAATACTAACGATGAATGAATCCCGGAAAATCCGCTGCTTGTCTTTAAAATCGTATCAACTTTTTTATCAATTGCCTTATTAGGAATGTAATAAAGATCGCATTGAGGATCTTTTTCTTCCTGATTTATAGTCGGGGCAAGGATGTTTTTTTCAAAAATCATAGAACAGACGGTCATTTCAATGGCATTGGCGGCAGCCAAGGGATGCCCGATCATCGATTTAAAGGAACTAATCGGAAGTTTATAGGCATACTCTCCGAAAATAGATTTATAAGCGCTAGTCTCAAATATATCATTCATCCTGGTAGAAGAGCCATGGGCATTTATATAATCAATCTCTTCAGGCTTTACCTGGGCGTCTTTTAAGGCAAGGCTGATACAGCTAACCATTGCCCCGCCGTCAGAAGGAAGATCAGTCATATGAAAGGCATTGCAGCTTGTCCCGAAGCCTAAAACTTCACAATATATCCTGGCATTCCGTCTTAAGGCATGGTTCAATTCTTCTAAAATCAGAATACCCGCCCCTTCAGATAAAACAAACCCATCACGCTTATTATCAAAAGGCCTGGAGGCTTTTTGAGGATCATCGTTTCTAGACGATAATACGTTTACCACATCAAAAGCCCCAAAAGTAATAGGAGTGATGGGGGCCTCAGCCGCACCGCAAATCATGATATCTTCCTCTCCATCCTGAATAGTCTCCAGACCAAATCCCAAAGAGTCTGTACCTGCGGTACAACCTGTAGAGAGAGTGTTACAGATACCTTTCAGCCCGTATTTAGCGCTCAACTCAATAGAAGGCGTATTAAACATAGCGGCATCATAAAGGTCCGGACGCACCAAAGAAGGATTAATGGGTTTTTTCCCGTCTTCCGTAACAAGGGCAAACTCCTCCTCCATATATTTTGTCCCGCATATTGCATTAGCAAGGCAGACACCAATGCGCTGAGGGTCTTCTTGGGTTAAATCTAACCCGCTGTCCTTAACCGCCATATTACCCGCCACCACGCCAAACTGCACGTATCTGTCCATACGCATAGCTTCTTCATGGGAGAGCCCTAATTTGAAAGGGTCAAAATCGCGTACTTCTGCTGCAATCTTAGTATTAAAGATTGATACGTCAAAATTATCAACTCGGCAAACCCCGGATTTACCCGAAATCATCCCCTTAAAACATGCATCCTTTCCGATACCATTAGGGGATATTACTCCTATCCCTGTGATAACTACCCTTCTCTTATTCATAAAATTATTCCTTCCCCTCTTCTACCCTGGTAACCTTAAAAACAATATCGCCTCCGTCAGGGCAAGTTACCGTATCAATTGAATTCGGATCTTTCATAAAAAAGAACTTTGCCCCGAAGTTTAATGCAAATAGTGCCGGGAATGCGGTATGGAATGCGGCGCCGCATAATCCGGGAACGCATTTTAAACCGGTCGTCTCCCACTTATCTCCTACCTTATACCCAAAGGTACATTTTCCTTTTGACTGCACCACCTCAATTACCATCTTCTTTGGATTAGGTCCTTTATGTTTTTGGTCCTTAGGGATATTTTCTATGCTTCCATCCTTATTAAATATTTCTGCCTCAAACTCCAGCTTTCCACCGTCCGGGCAAGTAACCAATAAAGACCTTTGATTATCACGAAAACCAAACTTTGCCCCAAAACTTAAAGCGTATATAACCGGAAATAAAGCATGCACCAACCCTAAGCAGAAATGTTCCGGCGGATGCGTAAAATCCTCCAGAATAATCTCATCCCCTTTTTTGTAACCGTGGTAGCATTCGCCATAAACTCCTCTTACCGTTAGTTTTAATTTCGGGAATGGTGTTTTAACTTTATCCATATCAGCTGGAAACTCCTTTCAGGCTATCAATCAACTCTTCCTTGGTAAGAAACCTTTTATCCTGTTCAACTTTATGCACTAATTCTACAAGTTTTTTATTAATGGGGCTTTCGAGCTGATTTCTTTCTGCCAGGGAAACAAACTCGCCGTTAATATAATCTATCTCTGAGCTGCGCCCGCGCATTATGCTCTGCAATATTGATCCGTAAAGAGGGTCTTTGCTAAGTTTAGTCATTATCCCCGAGAATACCAATGCCGCTTTTTCCTTAGGCATTGAAATAAGACCAGTTACATTCTCAACCGGAAACCCGGGAAGCCCAGATAAGCCTATACCAAGTTTTGAAAGCAGACTAAAGGCCTCTTCCCAAAGAGCTATGCTTATACGGCTTATTTGAGGATCGGAAAACGCCTCCTGCATACTAACCCCCAATATTGCGGGGATACAGTTATTAGCATTGACAAAAACTTTCAGATATTTCTTGCCCAAGATATCATCAGCCATAACCATAGAAAAGGCCCTATCCAAAACCATGCTTATTTCAACCATATTGTAATTAGGCCTATCCTTAAATACGCTCCCGATTATCCAATCACCCTCAAAATTATGGGTTACCCTACCAGGGTTTAAATAGGTAGCACCAAACATAACTATACTTGAGATTATATTCTCTTTAGATAAAAGCTTAGCTGTAATATATTCCGCCTGCATGCCATTCTGGGTGGTAAGAACAGGGGTATTTTTAAGTAAGGCTAGATTATCTCTTAAGGCCCTCTCTATATCCTGGGTCTTAGTCGCAAGGATTACTAAATCCGGCTTTAAAACAAGCAGTTCATAGGCCTCTATATTAACCTTCAAGTCACCGCGCACACCAGAGATCACAATGCCGTTTTTACGGATAGCATCTACCGCATCCCTACGGCCGATTAGAGAGACGTCTGCTTCTTTTAGCTTAAGATACCCTGCTACTAAGGAACCTATTGCACCTGCCCCGATTACCGCAATTTTCACCTAAGATTACCTCCGGAAGGAACTTTAACTTTTGGGGAAGCCATATTTCTTGTAATCAAAACCTGTCTGCTCCAATAACCTGACCATCATGCTGTAAAACGGAGAAGGAACATCGGAAAAAAATGCTGCCAATACATCTTCTTCTTCTACCGCAAGAGCAGACCTACCCCTGGCATTCTCCTCCGCTCTTTTTATTACCGCTGCCTCGGTAATATGCCTGTGGAAAAGAGGCATCTTAGAGATAAATAACGTAAACTTTTCTTTGGTTTTAGCTTCCCAATCCATTGTCTCTCTAAATTATATAGTAAAATTTAACTATTTATAAACAGGATTATTTTATAATCTCACGCGGTAAGTGTCAAGCTAATTTTGGTATTTTGTTCAGGTAGTCTCTTCAACGGCAAGAATAAATGCCTTAACCCCTTCATGCCCTAAGGTCTTCCTTAATTCCTTTACTCTCCTAAGCAGATCCTGCGCCTGTGCTTCTTCACATGCTATATAGAGTATATTGTTTAACCCCGGCCAGATATCGGTTCCTAAATGAGTACCGCTTTTATCTCCGCGGCCAAAGGCCTTGTTAATTTTAGTATAACCTCTTACGCCGGCATGCCCTAATGCCTCCATTACTTCATTATCTAAAGCCTCATTATAAACAATCATTACCATCTTCATATTTCACCGGCTTTCTTTAATAACTGTTTTTTATGGAAAGACGCATAAAGCGTGGGGACAAAGAGCAGAGTAATGAACGTTGAAACCGATAACCCGCTAATCATGGTAATACCTAAGGGCTGCCAGGTTTCCGAGCCCGGGCCATTAGAGAAAGCTAAAGGCATTAAGCCTGCCAATGTAGTAATAGTAGTCATAAGTACCGGCCTAAGCCTCTCCCTTCCTGCATTAGTAATAGCCTCTTCCATACTAAACCCTCTCAAGCGCAGGATTTGAATATAACTGACCAAAACAATAGCATTGTTAACCACTATACCGGTAAGCATAACTATCCCTAAGAACGTATTAATACTTAAAGTTGTCCCGGTAATCAGAAATCCCAGAATCACGCCTACAAAGGTAAAGGGTATGGCAAACATAATAATAAAAGGGTCGAGCATAGACTCAAATTGCGCAGCCATGACCATGTAAACAAGGAATATCCCCAAAATAAACAGTAAGGTTAAATCGTCAAATGCCTTTTTTTGCTCTTCTGCCTCGCCTCCGAAACTTAATAAAATATCTCCCGGCAAAGTAATCTTAGATACCTCCCTCTTTAAATCCTCTATTATTTTTCCTGATGAGCGTTTATATGCATTGCATTCGACAGTAACCACCCTCTCTCTGTTTAAGCGCTCAATGGTCTCCGGACCGCTGGATTCGTAAATCTTTGCTATATTACTGAGCTTAATCTGCTTGCGGCTAATCCCTTTTGAGCTGACTGCTGCTTCCAGAGTCTCAAATGAGACATTATCTTCGGGCAGGGGGACAACAACAGAAAGGGCCTTTACATCCTCTATCTTTTCGCGAGAAGAATCTTCAAGCCTTACATATATATCATAGGTATTCCCCTTTTCCCGGTATTTAGTCGCGGTTGACCCCTGCATTAATGTCTTTAATGTCTGGGATACCGTATGCATATCAAGGCCTATGCTTGCCGCCTTCTCCCTATCAACTCCTATCCTTAATTCCGGACGGTTTGCTTCACGAGAGACACTCACATCAACTGCTCCAGGTATTTTCTCAAGTATGTGTTTTATTTTATCGGCCAAGGCATCTGTCTCTTTAAAAGAATGGCCTATAATATCAAGCTGCACAGCCTTGCCGCTCGTACCGGCGACAATCCTGCCCAGGGGATTACCAGTGCTGATATCGGTCTTAATGACCCCGGGGATAGTATTTACCTTTGCCCTTATTGTCTGCCCTATCTCTTTAACTGAACGCTTTCTTTTGTGCTTAGGAATGAGCTTTGCCCCGGCTGAAATTATATGTGTGCCCGAAGAACCACCTACCAACCTTCCCATACCCCTGATAGAACCGCTTCTGGCATAATAGAACTGGGCTTCTGGAACGCTGGCCTCCAACATATCTTCAATCCTTTGAGCAGCTTTATCCGTCTCTTCGATGCGAGTCCCTATGGGCAGATAAACTGTAATACGCAAATCTCCGGAGTCTTCTTCCGGCATGAATTCATTCCCCACAAAAGGTGAAAGAAATAATACGCAGATAAATACGGCTAAGAATATTAACAATACGAATTTCTTATGCCTTAAGGAAAAACCTAACCCCCTCCCGTAAGCATTCTCCCAGCCCTTAAACCATTCTTCCGATTTCTTGTATAAATTAGATAAAATCCCTGGTTTTCGTTTATGCTGAGGCCGCATCCATTGCGAACAGACCATAGGGGTAAAGGTCAGGGCCGTAAATAGAGAGGCGGCCAGGGTAACACAAATAACCATTGCCAGTACGCCGAATATAATTCCTATAACCCCGGGGATAAAAAGCATCGGCAGAAAAACAACCACGGTAGTAAGAGTCGAGGCTGTAATTGCCAAGAATAGCTCTGAGGCCCCGAAGATAGCCGCTTCATTTGGCCTATTACCCCTTTCCAGCCTCTTATGTATATTATCTACAACAACTATTGCATTATCAACGACCATCCCTGCAACTATAGCCAGGGATGAAAGGCTGATTACATTTATTGTCCCGCCGCTTAAAAAAAGGTAGATAAAAGCTACCAAAAGCGAAAATGGCAAAGTAAGGGCTATAATTAAACTTGGAGTGAAGGCTCTGAGGAAAAACCATACCACCAATATTACCATTACAACTCCCAGCCATACCGAAGACTGCAGGGACTCAAGAGAATCGATGATATCCTGCGAGGTATCAAATATAATATTTACCTTTACATCCGCCGGAAGAGTTTTTTCTATATCTTTTAATCTTTCCTTAACGCGCCTTGCTACTTCTACGGTATTAGTGCCGGACTGCTTCTGTATCATCATCATAATTCCAGGATTTTTATTAATACGCACATGCCCTATTATTTCCTTAAAGCTGTCTTCAACCCTGGCGACATCTTTTAAATAGATCAGCTTACCGTTACGCTTGCCTAAAATTACCGAATTTATCTCCAGAGGCTTAGAGAATTCCCCGGGCATCCTGATGAGATAATCAGTTAAACCTGTCTTTAAATTTCCTACCGGCTGGGTAACATTTTCCTTCAGCAGTTTATTTTGTATATCCAGAATGGAAAAACCGTAGCCTTCTAATCTCTGCCTGTCTACCCAGATATTAATTTGACGCTCTAATCCACCCCCCTGGATTTGAACCGTGCCTACCCCGGGCAACTGCCTTAAGGCATCCCCTAATCCTTGATCAATCAGATCATATAAATCAGGATAAGTTTGCGTTGCGGTTATGCCTAAATAGATAATCGGGATATTTGCGGTATTAAATTTGAAAATAGCCGGGTTATCCATTTCATCCGGTATATCGGGAAGCAAGAGCTTGGCGCGTTCTATACGGTCACGTATATCATTAGAGGCCTCGTCAAGGTTAGTCCCCCAGATAAACTTAAGTCTTATAACGGAGGAGCCTTCAGATGAAACAGAGGTTATCTTCTCCAGTCCGGGGGTGGTGCTTAATTGATTCTCCAGGACTTCAGTTACCTTTATCTCTACATCTTCAGGACTTGCCCCTTCATAAGAAGATATAACGCTTATTGAGGGAGGTTCGATCTCAGGCATCATATCTACACCCAAGCGGCTTAAAGAATAAGCTGCCAGGATGATAATAGCGAAGAAAATCATTAAATTGGTAACCGGCCTTTTTACTCCGAACTCAGGAAGATTCATTATAAAACCTCCGCCTCAACTAATGCGCCTTCATAAAGTTTCTGCTGGCCCATAATAACCACTAAATCCCCATTTTGGATTCCGCTTATTATCTCATAATAGGGGCCCTGCCTGATGCCTAAACTAACCTTCTTAAGCCTTGCTTTATTCTCTTCTACGATAAATACATAGGCATCCGGTTCCCTGCCCATAACCGCTTCTTGCATTATCGCTAAAGCACCCTTCTTCTCTTCTAATACTATATCTACTCTGGCAAACATCCCCGATCTTAACCTGCCCCCAGGATTATCTACGGTTATCTCAATAGGGGCAGAGCGAGTAGAAAGGTCCATAACCGGGCTGACCTTGGTAATTGCCCCTTTGAATTCCTCCTGCGGCCAAGCATCAACCCTGATCTTTGCCTCTTGCGATAAAGATATTCCCGGAGCATACTTTTCCGGTATATCTAAATTTATTTTAACTTTCTCTGCACTTACTACGAAAGCCACAGGAGTCTGACTGTTAACATTTTCGCCTATATCCACAAAAACTCTTCCCACTACACCAGTTAAGGTACTCTCTACCGGAGCCTTCTCAAACTTAAGGCCTACCTCATCCCGGTCAATATAACATATAACCTCTCCCTTCTTAACCGGGCTGCCATCATCCCTTACCTTTTCAATTATCTTGCCACTGACCTTAGGATATATCATAGCCTCATCCTGAGCCTTAACATCACCTGCGTAATTAAGCATATTGCACAAATCCCTCGGCTGTACTTTCATTACCTTAACCGGAATTTTCTCCAAAGGCTTATGCCTTGCATCCTTTGGTTGACATCCGTAATTAAAGAATACGCTCAATATCAATATAATAAAATACAGACAGCGCATATTAATAACCTCCCGTTGCTTTATCAAATGTTGACTTAGATACAATATAATCATAGGCCGCCTGATCCCGGTTAAACTTTGCCACGGCGAATTTAACGCCGGCATCGCTTTTATCAAGCAGGCTCGCCTGGCCTTTTGCATATTTATCATTAACAAGCCTCAAATTGTCTTTATAAACTACCAGATCCGATTCTGAAGAGCTTATTTTATACAACGCATCTTTTAACCTAAGGTATGCATCTTTAAGCTCCAAGGAGATATCCTTTATAACCCTATCCCTTATAAGCTGGGTCTTTCTTAAATCTACAACCGCCTGCTCTACTTTTGCCTTTGTCTTCCAGCCATCAAAAATAGGCCATGAAAAGGTAACCCCTATGACATTATAATCATGCCAATCCCTAGTATTAACGGTAGTAGTTACTGCGTGAGAACGGCTATAATAATCCCATCCCGCGGAGATACTCGGCCGGGATGCGGATTTAGCTATTTCTATGGCGCTTTTATCCGCATTAATCTGGGCTGCATATTGTTTTATCTCCGGCCTATTTTCAAGCGCCTTCAATAAACCCTCATCAAAAGCAACATCCCTGGCCTCATAGTTAAACTCTCCCAATGCGATTATTTTAACGTCCTTGTCTAGATATAGCAGATTATTCAAGGTTTCTTGAGATAGCCTTACCTGACTTAAGGAAGACTCATAAACTTGCGTTAGGTTACTCAAAGAAGCCTCCACTATCAAAAGTTCTGTTTTAGAAGCCTCTCCGGATTCATATTTTCTTTTTATGGAATCAAGGTGTTCTTTTGCATTATCCAGTAATATTTTATTTAATTTAGAATACTCCTGGGCAAGTAAGAGTGTATGCATCCCGTTCTTAACGCTTAAGGCAGTCTCAATAATCTGCTTATCCAAAAGAGCCTGTGAAACCTCAAACATATACCCGTTGTATTTTATAGTATTAAAGGTTTTCCCCCTGTATATATAGGCTGGGTCAGGCTCAATTGAGAGCCTGTCTGGCTCATGTCCTTGGAATAATAACCCCTGGTATATGTCCAACTGCCCAAGAAAGAGAGCGAAGGGAAAAGATCCGCATGGCTTTCTGCTATTTTAGCCTTCGCCTTATTTATCTCTTCTTGCCCAATCAATATAGTTCGGTTTTCCCTCAATGCTATTATAAGCGCATCCTCCAAGGCAAGGGGGAGCTCTTCAGCCATGAGAATAGAGCTTACAGAGAAGAAAAGAATCGTAAAAAAAATTATCTTCCTCAAGCTACCCTCCGGATAACATTCCTTTTATGCGCATTAGCACGCGCAGGTAATCCTGGCGGTCTCTCTGGGAGACCCTTCCGAATATCTCAATCACCATCTTACGCCTTTCAGAAAAAACCTTCTTCATTAATGCCAACCCCTTAGGGGTAATCTGCACCCTAATTATACGGCGGTCTCTCTGGTCAAAAACCCTGTCAACATAACCAGACTTTACCAACCTGTCTACAATACCAGTTGCCGCAGCCGTACTTACCTTCATAAAACGGGCAATATCCGTCATTTTTACGGAATCCTTTATATTTAAATGCTGCAAAATCAATACCTGCGGCATGGTGACCTTCCCTTTATAAATCTCCTGAGGCTGCATATGGGCGAACTCCTTCATTAACACAGGCATAAGCTCATTCATTCTATCCGCAAAATCCGGTAAAGATAAAGCAGCCACTGCTGTCCTCCTGATTGTTAAGTATGTTAATTATTAATACCATTAATAATATGCCATACAAAAAATCTTTTGTCAAGATAAATCGAATAGTAAAAAGTATGCTTAGAGGGTATTGATGAGTGCGGAGAGAAACTTGGATTCGGACTCGAGCATCAAAGCGTTATGCTCCAAGATGCGGGATAAGGAAGAGTGCCCTTTATTTCTCTTGGCCTTTGACATCTTCTCCATCCCCGAAGATATTTTCTTTAACATGCGCAATCTAGCGCGCAACCTATTACGCGCAGAAACAGGCTTTAGATAATTCAAGAAATATAAACTTAGGTCTAGGCTGAATTGCGGACGCTTAATCTCCAGCAGGCTTTTCCCCAACAGCTCCTCAAACCTGCTTCTTCCCTTAGGGGTTAAATCATAGACTATCCTCTTTGGCCTGTTTCCAACCTTAGCTATCTTCTTGTCTATCAAGCCTTTTTGTTCCAGTATCTTTAAGGGATAATATATGGATTTAAGCTGTATCCCGGCAAAGAGGGAAAGTATCTGCCCTACCCTGATCTTAATCTCATAACCATGTTTTGGTCCCTTGCGCAAAAGACCTAACAATAAGAGCTCTTGCTCAATCATGCTACTACGCCCATGCTCCGGAACTTTTTGTATCGTTGCTTAACCAGCTCGTCTTTCTTAAGGGCCACCAGATCCTTAAGCTCCCTGACAAGCACCTCTTTAATATTGACTGCCGTCTTCTCGGGATCACGGTGAGCTCCTCCTAAAGGCTCGGGGATAATCCCGTCTATAACTTTAAGCTTAATTAAATCTTCTCCGGTAAGCTTTAAAACCGCGGCGGCATCCGGAGCCTTTGAACCATCTTTCCATAATATAGCCGCGCATCCCTCGGGGGATATAACCGAGTAATACGAATTTTCCAATACAAAAACGCGGTCAGCCACACCCACTCCAAGCGCCCCCCCTGAGCCGCCCTCTCCGATAACCACAGAAATAATAGGCGTAGAAATAGTAGACATCTCCCTTAAATTAGTGGCAATTGCCTGAGATTGCCCCCTCTCTTCTGCCCCTATACCGGGATAGGCCCCCGGGGTATCAATAAAAATTATAACCGGAAGACTGAATTCTTCGGCTAGCTGCATCATTCTTATTGCCTTACGGTAACCTTCAGGATGGGCACAACCGAAATTACGCTTAAGGTTCTCCTTTGTATCTCTGCCCTTCTGATGGCCTATCACTATAACCTTTTGTTTATCAAGCCTGGCAAAACCTGAGACCAGAGCCTTATCATCGGAAAAAAGCCTGTCTCCGTGCACCTCCAGGAAATCAGTCATTAAAATATTAATATAATCCAAGGTATAAGGCCTTTGTGGATGACGGGCAAGCTGGACTTTTTGCCAAGGGGATAAATTTGTATAGGTATCTTTCCTAAGATGCTCTAACTTATCTTCCAGTTTTCTAACCTCGGAAGACAGATCGATCTTTTTATCTGTTATAAAATGCCTGAGCTCTTGAATCTTCTTCTCAAGCTCAACTATGGGCTTTTCGAAATCAAGTCCGGCCATATTTTATTATGTTAGTCTACAATGACAACTTCCGTACCCGTGGGGATTATAGTATAAAGCTCTTCTACGTCTGCATTGCTCATGCGCACGCATCCCTGCGTAGCCTGCTGCCCTAAGCTTTGCGGTTCGGTTGTACCATGTATGCCATAACTAGGCAGGTTAATCCCCATCCATCTGGTCCCCAGGATATTTTCCGGGCTCTCAGGGGGGACAACTGAACCATCCCTAAACCAGGTGGGGTTCTCCAACTTAGTGGTAATCGTAAAGGTGCCTACAGGGGTAGAATTATCCTTGCCCGTCGACACAGTGTAGGTTTTCATGATTTCACCGTCGCTTTTAAGAATCAAGATATTCTGCGATTTATATACCAGTATACTAAAAGGCTTAACCCAAACTTTTATCTTCCTTCCCGGCATTATCCGATCATCTTTTAAATTATTGCTTTTCTTAATCAAATCCGTAGTAGTATTGAATTCCCGGGCAATCTTGCTTAAGGTATCCCCGGGCTTTATTTCATAAAGCGTGCTCCTGGAATCAGGGACGTTGGAAAATAATGATTTAATATTGATACTCTCTATTTTCTTCAGCCAATTCATTACCTCGCTAGAATTAGGGAAATCCTCGACAAGCTGCTGATATACGCCCTTCGCTCCTGAGATATCGCCTTTTGATTCAAACTCCTTAGCCTTACCCAAAAGCTTGGTGATAGAGGCAGAACTCTCAACCTGCGCCCTAGCAATAACCTTAGAATTCTTCTTTAAGAAAACAACTAGGATAACAATAAAAATCAGTATTAATGCGCTTGCGGCTACAACAAATCTTTTCATGTTCACTATCAGACCTCCCTTACCGGGCTAAGAATGCTATGAAAACTCCGAGGAGAAAACCACCGATTACCTCAACAGGCGTATGCCCGATTAATTCGCGCAAACGTCCCTCTGGCACCTTACCTTTCCAATATATATCTTCCGTAATCTTATTTAGGATCCGGGCCTGCTTTCCCGTTGCCCTGCGTACACCCTGGGCATCAAACATCACTACGATAGCAAATGAAGCTGCCAGAGCAAAATAAGGGCCGTTAAAACCGTATTCAAAACCCATGGCAGCAGCCAGACAGGAAGCTCCGGTTGCATGGGAAGAAGGCATGCCGCCTGTACCGATAAACCAGCGAAAATCAAACTTTTTCTGAGAAATAACCCCTATAATAACTTTAATAGCCTGAGCGATTAACCACGCCGATATCGTGGTCATAAAAATCTTATTCTGTGCTATTTGGGTAAATAACTCTTTAATCATCCTGGCTTTAGATTTAATTTTAAGGTTGAAGTAATATTATATAATCCGAGGTCCAAATTGCAAGCCTTTTCTTGAATCACACATATACACAATATACGAAATTGTTCGTTAGATTTTACCGACCACCGCGTCTATTGTATAGGAGGTGGTAAAAATGACATCTAAGGTTTTAGCCTGTGGGCTACGCGGTATTGAAGCATACCCGGTAGAAATAGAGGTATTCGTATCCTTTGGTCTTCCGGCAATAAATATAGTGGGGTTACCGGACTCGGCTGTGAGAGAAAGCCGCGAAAGGGTTAAATCTGCGATTAAAAACTCTGGTTTTCACTGGCCTACAGAAAAAATAACCATAAGCCTAGCACCCTCGGGGGTAAAAAAGGAAGGGGCTTGCTTTGACTTAGGGATAGCCCTGGGAATTCTATGCTCTACAGAACAAATCAGCCCCTTAAACTTAAATAGCTATTATATCCTCGGAGAACTATCCTTAGACGGTATGATTAGGCCGATAAAAGGCTTATTACCTATCGCTATGTCGATGGTTTCAACCGGCTATCACAAAATAAACATTATCGCTCCTTTCGAGAACGCCCCGGAGGCAGCCGTAGTCTCTGGAATCAATGTTTTCCCGGTAAAAAATCTAAAGGAAGCAGTGGCATTGCTGAATAATCCCCAAGCAGAACCCTTAAAGATCGACATCGATAGTCTCTTTAAAAAAGCTAACCTTTATAATCTCGACTTCTCAGAGGTAAAAGGACAATATCTGGCAAAAAGAGCAGTTGAAATAGCTGTGGCGGGCGGACATAACATCGCCATGATTGGGCCTCCGGGAAGCGGTAAGACTATGATCGCCAAAAGAATCCCGACCATAATGCCTGACCTAACCCTAAAAGAAGCACTGGAGATAACTAAAATATACTCTGCATCTACAAGCCTGCAAAGCCGAGAATGGCTGATTACTAATCGGCCCTTCCGCTCGCCGCATCACACTATTTCAGATATAGCCCTGATTGGAGGAGGATCTATCCCCAGCCCCGGGGAGATAAGCATGGCACACCAAGGAGTGCTATTCCTGGATGAATTACCTGAGTTTCAGCGCGCAAGCCTAGAGGCCCTTCGTCAACCACTTGAAGAAGGAAGAATCAACGTCAACCGCATTAAAAGAAACTGTTCATTCCCTTCTTCCTTCCTTCTTGTCGTTGCCTTTAACCCCTGTCCGTGCGGATATTTCGGAGACCACCAGAAAACCTGTCATTGCAACACAACAAAAATAGAAAACTATATGGGAAGAATATCCGGACCATTATTAGATAGGATTGATATCCAAATCGAGTTACCCCGGGTTCAATATAAGGAACTGGCTGAAATTAAGGAAGCAGAACCTTCCTCAATAATAAAATCAAGGGTAGAAAAAGCCCGCTTTATTCAAGGGGAACGCTTTAAGAACGGAGGAGAGAAAATCTCTTGTAACACCCAGCTAGAGAACAGGCTTATAAGAAAATACTGCCCCCTAGATAAGGATTCAAAGGAATTAATGCGTTTGGCCCTAAGCGAATTAGGGCTGTCGGCAAGGGCATATAATAAGGTCCTCAAGGTAGCCAGAACCATCGCGGATTTAGCGGGGATGGAAGATATACGGCCACAACACATCTCAGAGGCAATTCAATACAGAAATCTTGATAGAAGGTTTACCTAAGGCCGGTAGTATTCATTTTAGTCATTTACTACTGAAATAGTGGCGTTGGAGTGGGATTTCATTCCTTTACTATCGGTTACAGTCAGGGTAACAATAAACTCCCTTGGGCCGTAAGTAGTACTCCAATATGTATTGGAGGGGTTGGTCTTATTGGACTTATCCCCGTCTCCAAAATCCCATTCATAAGAAACAATTTTGCCGTTTGGCGATTTAGATTTATTACCATAGAACATAACCCTTAACGGAGAAGGCCCGCTTTGCGGCTTGGCTATTATAAAGGCCTGCGGATTCTGGAGGTTAACCACAGGTTCGAGCTCTTGCGGCTTAGCCTTAATAGCGGCGGCAGGCTTCACGGTCTCTTTAGGAAGAGGCCTTGGTTCTACGGCTGGAGGCTCAGCTGGCTTCACCTCAGATATTGGCTGAATCTTCTGGGTAACTTTAAGCGAAGACTCCGTAGCCAAATCCTCTTTTATATAAAGGTTCAGCTTATCTTTTAAACCTTTAATGCGTGCTTTCTCAGCCTCATACTTTTCATCATCTATTTTATCCATTCTCTCTTTATATTGCGGATTACGATTATACTTGTAGTCGGATACCATTATAAAAGGCATACGAAAAATACCCGCTATGAATTGCACGAATACTAACGGCGGATTCATAAATACCTGCTTAAAACGGTTCTCGATAAAGCCCATTTTCTTATAATAATCCTCTACCGTCTTCCTGCGCCTGTTAAAACGCTCCTGGGCTAGAGCTTTCTCCGGGAAAGAATTATCAGCCCCCTGGGTATATTCAGGGAGCACCTTCTTGTACCTGGCCACAGCAAAACCGTCTTTTTCTTTCTGGATACTATAAGTGGCACACCCGCTGAAGAATAAAATTATAAACGGAATTAAATATAACCTCTTCAAACTTTTCCCCCTTAGGTATTAACAATATTACTGACATAATACTACTTAGGGATTAAGATGTCAATTTCTAAATTATTTGAAACTGGATGAAATATGGCTGGTTTACTATAATCTCGAGCTTACTGTCCTTAGGACTAAGGGGATAGGTTTTATCCGGGAACGTTTTAACTTTAGCCCTGAATGGTATTGGCCTTGCCCGTCTTTGCGCGTCCAGCAGACCTGAGCATCCAATGGTATCTCCTCACCGTTATCGGGAATGGTAAGGCATACGCTTAATGGGGCGTTAACCGGGACCTCTTCGGCAGTAATTAGCCCAAGGCCTTCGGCACTTATATCCCTGGTAACAACACTGGCGATTTGCTTAATGCCGACCTTAGCATACTTTAATGGAATAGAGATTAAGAAACGGACAAACTTCCTTTTTTCGGCAAACGCTTCTTTCGGCATAGGTAGATTACCTCATTCCTTTCCTCTGCTATGAGTATGCCACACAGTCGGGATAGAAATCAAGATTATTTTGCCTTCTGAAGGAAGCGTTTTCTTTTATCTAAAGCTGGTATTTAAGAGTTATTCTCAGCTATATCACCGACAATGGGAAGCTTAAAATATTCTCCCTGGTATGCCTTCACCATTAGGAGAAGCCACAGGACTATGCCCGCGATATTCAAAAGGATAATGAGCGGCCATAGCATGAAGGCCAGAATCTGCAGTACTAAAGATATAACCAGCAACGAGCCAAAGACCAGCATAGACTGCATAGCATGAAAACGTACAAACTTATTTTCCTTTTCTAGAACATAAAACAATATACCGGTTATAAAACCCAGAAAATAACTCAAAAGGGCGGCAATATTTGCCTCCATTCCCATAGATGCCTTGCCTAAATTATTGCTTTCCATATGTCCTCCTTGTTCTACTGCTTAATAAGCGCTAAAGTCTCTGACCGGGTTTTCTCATTCTCTTTAAAGATACCCCTTACCGCAGAGGTAACAGTCTTAGTTCCGGGCTTTCTTACCCCTCTCATAGACATGCAAAGATGCTCTGCCTCGATAACTACCATAACCCCTAATGGCCTTAGTTTAGACATTATAATATCTGCGATCTGCGTAGTCAGGCGTTCCTGTACCTGCGGCCTGCGCGAAAGGATATCGACTACCCTGGCCAATTTACTCAAGCCCGTAACCCTGCCTTTTTTGGGTATATATGCTATATTGGCCAGACCGATAAAAGGGAGGAGGTGGTGTTCACATACGCTATATAAAGGTATCCCTTTAAGCAATATTATCTCGTGATGTTTCTGGTCTAATATTACCTCCAGTTCTTCATTAGGATCGTCATTTATCCCGGAAAAGATCTCCTCGTACATAAGTGCTACCCTCTTAGGAGTATCCAAGAGGTCTTTTCTTTTAGGATTCTCGCCTATAGCAACCAGAATATCCCGTACTGCCTTTTCAATTTTTTTCCTGTTCAATATTACCGCCTATTTACCTATACAAAATTCCAAAAATATTTTATCAAGTAAATCCACAGAGAATCTTTTACCCAGGATATCGTCCAAGAAACCCAACGCCTCCCTAGCATCATGGGCAATAAATTCTACCGATAACTTATTATCCAACGATTTCTGAATTTGCGCAATGCTTTTTTGCACCTTTAACAAAAGCTGTATATGCCTTAAGTTGCTTACCATAACAGATTCGGGTTTTATGATTGCCCCTTTATATATTAGCCCTGTTATCTTTTTTTCAAGCAAATCGATATTTTTCAACCTCCTAGCCGAGATATCTACGTTATTCTCAAAGGCCTTAAGGATTTTCTCTCTTTCGATTTTCTGCCGAAGATCGCTTTTATTTATTACGGCGATCGACCTTTTACTCTTTAGTTTATTAATGAGAAACAGATCTTCCTTAGACAATTTACTGCTTCCGTCAAATAATACAATAACCAGATCCGCAGAATTGATC
>JAKQSG010000044.1 GCA_029563245.1 Candidatus Omnitrophota bacterium | reverse complement strand
AGGCAAGCCGCGTGCCTACTCGTCAGGGCTTATCAAGGGCTACGGGGCATCTTTATGCAGCGCATTCGCCGATGATATAAAAATAAATCTGGCCCAGAGGAAAGCAGGGGGGACTCAGGCAAATATGCCCGGGTTGAGGATAGATGCAGCTTCGCTCTTTAAGTCTGTAAAAATTGATTACCGTATGGTTATTCTCGGGGGGTTAATTTGCGCTATCGCCTTTGGTTACGGGATGTATCAGGCTATACCATTTCAAAAAGACCTGCAAAATGTGATAAGTAACAGGATTAAGGTAAAAAATATAGATAATAATCTTTCTTCGCAGGGATTTGATGAGATCAGCGAGAAATACAGGATAAGGCTAAGCAGGCTGGATGCCTTAATAAAAAAACAACTATATGTCACTGAGGCTTTAGATTCCATACCGCGTTCGGTCCCCTCCGGTATCTGGCTTACTAAACTTACTTTAGATAAGACTAAGGATGACAATGCAGAACTTATTCTCGGAGGGTTATGTTACCTTAAGGACAGCGATAAGGAGTTTGAGGCAGTAAACAAGTTTCTTGCTAATTTAAAGCTGGATTTGGTATTTACCAAATATTTTACCGATATAAGCATAACTACGATTAATCAGGTCCAGGTGGATAAGGTTTATGTGACTAGTTTCTCGTTGACCTGCAAGAACTTTAAAGAGGGAAGGTAAAATGGATTTATCCGGTTTTATAAATAAAGGAAAGAACCAGATTGTAAGCATAGGAATAATTATTTTGTCTCTGGTTATCGCTTCTAATATTTATAAGGGTAAGGTGGAGGAGATTGAGAATTTAAAATCTCAGATAGTCGAGGAAAATAAGAAAAACGAGGCCCTTACCGCTATCAATAGGCTCTCTGAAGATTTAATTTCGTACGAGAAGCTTCTGCCAAGGAGGGATACAAATTTATCCATGTCCGATATTACTACCCTTGCCCGCGATGAAGGGGTTAAGATTATCGCCATTAAACCGTCAGGGCAGGAAGAATCCTTGGAATATGTAAAGCTTAACTTTGAGCTTTCGGTTACTGCTCCTGATTACGACAGCTTGGCTAGTTTTATTAATAAGTTGGAATCCTTTGAAAGCGTTTATATGGTAGACAGGCTTGATATAGATTCGCCCTCTTATAATAATGATAAAGAACTGAAGGCTGAACTGCGCGTTAGTGCGGTAGCAATATTAAAATGATGGATAAAACATCAAGATTTATAATGCTATTTTTATCTCTGGTTTTTATCTTTTTTCTCAAGAGCTATGCTTTTGATATCGGCAAGCATTTATCCGAAGCGGAAGCATCTAAAAAAGAACCGGGCATGATAATAGAAAGGCCGCGTATTGAATATAGGGCAAGGGGTTTACGAAACCCTTTCCAGCAGCCGGTATCAGCCATGGAAGAGGAACCTGTAAAAACAGAAGAACCTGTTTCCATGGATCCTGTGACTTTACCAGCTTTGAATGTTCAGGGTATAATATGGCAGGGTAACCCTAAACAGGCAATCATTAATAATAGGGTAGTGAAGGTAGGAGACTCGTTAGATAATATAGATATAATAGATATAAGTAAAGAAGGGGTCACGGTTTTACATGCAGGCGTGCAGCATAATATCAGCACGTCCCCTGCCACGGGTCGGCAGGATAGCGAGACAAAATAAAGGAGGAGAGATGAATAAGAATTTTAAATCTTTTGTATTTATCCTGTTTATTGCAAACTTCATTTTCAGCCAGCAGGCCTTTGCCTTGGAAGGGCCGCCGAAAATATCCATGGACCTGCAGGACGCTTCCTTAAAGGATGTCCTTAAAATCCTCTCTATGCAGTCCAATCTTAACTTTGTAGCTTCAGAGACGGTACAGGACAGGAAGGTTACCCTTTATATGGATAATGTCCCCTTGAAAGAGGCGATGGATAAGATATTTAAGGCAAATAACCTTTCTTATGATTTGGATAAGGAAGCCAGTATATTCATTGTTAAGGACTGGGGGCAGCTTACGGTTGAAACCATAACCGAGGTTTTCTATCTAAAACACGCAGTTGTCTCTTCTTCTTCCTTAAAAGAGGAGATGAAAAATAATATGTCACAGCAGAATGCTGATTCAGATACATCTTCAGCTTCATCTTCAGCTTCATCTTCAACGGACTCCGGTTCTGAGGATAAAGGCAAATGGAAGGTGGAGGATGATGCGGGTATCACGCAGTCAATTAAGAAACTCCTTTCTAAGGAGGGATCCGTAATCGAGGATTTCCGCACCAACAGCTTAATTGTTACCGATATTCCCTCGCGCATGGAAATAGTGCGTAGTGTTATCAAATCTCTTGATGTGGCTGTGCCGCAGGTGCTTTTAGAAGTGGAGATGCTGGATGTAAGCAAGAACGCCGTTGATCAGCTTGGAGTTAACTGGCCGACGACTCTGGCTACCGGAGATTTTACCCAGGCCTTCCGTGTCTTTAACCCTTTCGGAAAGAAAGGTACCAGTGGGCAGGGAACCGATATTGAGGTAACCGAAGGGACAGGGTTTTTAGAGGCGGCAACCTGGGCTGCGCCGCACTTTGGGCCGGTTGTATTCGGCGTATTGAACAGCAAGGTTTCCCTCGATTTTCTTAAGACGCAGACTGATACCAAATTCTTGGCCAGGCCTAAGATCCTTACCTTAAGCAATGAGACCGCGGAGATTAAGATAGTAAGCGATGAGGCTATAGGTTTAAATAGCAGCACGCAAGGTTCCGGAGCAGAAGGAGCAACCCAAACTATTACTGTTGAGAGGGCGCAGACCGGTGTGACGCTGAGGGTTACTCCTCAGGTTAACTTGGATACCGGAGAGATTACTATGTTTCTTAACCCAAGTGTTTCGGAGGCCTCTACATCGCTTACCACTTTAACTGCCGGTATAGCAAACAATACGGCAACAGGGCAGTATACCTTCCGTAACCCTGAAACCAGGACAACTAAATCCACGGTAAGGGTAAAGGATGGCGAGACTGTGGTTTTGGGAGGGATGATTGTTAATCAGACCACGACAACCGAAAAGAAGATCCCCATATTAGGAGATATACCGATATTAGGAAAGGCCTTTAGGCATAAAGAGACTACTCCGGGGAAGGAACGCGAGCTTTTAGTTTTCATAACCCCGAGGATTATTAAAGATGGGGTAATGATGGATAAGGGCTCTTTGGATGTGCAGCCTATTAAGAAGATGATGCTTCCCGGGCGTGAACAATCTACGGTTTCTGTGATAAACCGCCAGTCCAGCATCAATACTTATTTAAATACCTTAGAGAAGCAGCGTTAGGTTTTCTTACGATCATGGGTCCTATTAATAAAGGCAAACATATACGTCTAGGGGAACTTTTAGTCCAGGAAGGCTTAATCGGCCAGGCCCAGCTAGAGAAGGCTATAAGTATCCAGCGGCAGGAAGGCGGCAGGCTGGGGGAGATCCTTGTAAAGCTGGGAATGGTTAAAGAAGACCAGATGGTTGCTGTTTTAGGAAGGCAGTTGAATGTCCCGTATTTTTCTTTAGGGACGGGCATGCTTAAGCCGGCAACAGACCAGGGGTTGGACCGGCTGATCCCCCATGATTTCGCATCCAAAAATTATGTGCTTCCCCTATCCAGAACATTAAGGTCGCTTACCGTAGCGATGTCTGATCCGCTTGATCTTATACTAGTGGATAACTTAGAGAGGCTGACTAACTGCGAGGTTAATCCGGTTATAGCCACCCGCTCTGATATCTCCAAGGCGATAGAAGGTTTTTACGGTAAGTCTGCCTTGTTTAATCAGGCCGTAAAGGATAGCTATGATGTATCTGATGCTACGGATATCAATATAGATGCGGATTCTTCAGATCAGGAATTGAGCCTTGATAAATTGGTAGCCCGGGCTGAAGAAGCCCCGGTCGTAAAATTAGTGGATTTAATCATACGCCAGGCAATCGACGAGAGGGCCTCTGATATACATATGGAGCCTTTTAAGGATAAGATCTGTCTGCGTTACCGTATTGACGGAAAGCTTTATGAGATTCCTCCCCCGGCAAAGCATCTGCATATGCCCATAATCTCCCGTATTAAAATATTATCGAAGCTTGATATTGCCGAAAAACGCCTCCCGCAGGATGGGGCTTTCTTGGTTAAGATCGGGGATAGGCCTATTGATATACGTGTTTCAAGCGTTCCTACCATCTATGGCGAGAAGATAGTAATGCGTCTACTGGATAGGAGCGAGGTGGTTCTGGATTTAAACCGTATGGGTTTTGACCCTAAACAGCTTGAGCCTATGCGCCGGGCGATTAATGCGCCTTATGGGTTGGTTTTCTTGACCGGGCCTACCGGAAGCGGGAAGACAACTACCTTGTATGCAATCTTAAATGAGATTAAAAACCCTTCAAAGAATATCGTTACTATTGAAGATCCGGTTGAATATAAATTGGAGGGTATAAATCAGGTTCAAGTAAAGCCTGAGATAGGCCTTACTTTCGCTACAGCCTTGCGCAGCTTTTTAAGGCAAGACCCTGATATAATGTTGGTAGGAGAGGTCCGGGATTTGGAGACCGCGCAGATATGCATCCGTTCTGCATTAACCGGGCATCTGGTCTTAAGCACGCTGCATACTAATGATGCGCCTACTGCTGTAAGCAGGCTTATGGATATAGGAATTGAGCCTTATATGCTTGCCCCTTCTTTATTAGCTGTAGTTGCTCAACGGCTGGTCAGGAGGCTTTGCCTGGATTGTAAGGAGGCTTATGAGCCCACAAAAGAACAATTAAAGACTATAAATCTAAAGGCAGAATTAATCTATAGGGCCAAGGGTTGCGCTAAATGCAATAATACAGGGTATCGCGGCAGGGCCTGTATAGCCGAGGTGATGGTGGCCAACGAAGAAATCCGTGGCCTTATTAATCAAAGGGCTTCATTCCAGAAAATACGGGAGGCTGCTAAGGCAGGTGGAATGCAGACTCTTTATGAGGCAGGGCTTAAAAAAGTTGAGGATGGGGTGACTTCTTTGGAAGATGCGATATCGGTAACATTGGGGGCTGAATAATGCCAAAGTTTTTTTATATTGCCAGAGACAGGTTGGGTAAAAAGATAACCGGGGCTGAGGAAGCCGCAAGCCAGGAAGAGGTTATAAGCCGTCTTCAGGGGAAAGAGCTCATTGTAATTAACGTTATCCCTGAGTCTGGAGAAGGTCTCATGCCTAAACCGATAGATATCGGTAATAAGGGCAGGATCACCATAAAACATAATAGGGTTACCGGAGGAGACCTTACTCTCTTTTGCCGGCAGTTAGCCACGCTTTTAGGCGCGGGTGTTACTATTTTACGCAGTTTAGATATTATTCTACAGCAGGTTGCCAGCAGAAGGCTTTACCAGATTATTAAGGATTTAGAGAAGAATATGGAAGCCGGGTTAAGCCTGCATGAGGCAATGGCTAAACACCCGAATATTTTCTCCGAGCTTTGGGTTAATCTTGTGGAGAGCGGGGAGGCCAGCGGTAATCTTGCCATGGTTTTAAACCGCCTTGCCACTTACCTGGAAAGAGACGCGGCTTTTAAGAAGAAGATCATATCCGCCCTTATCTATCCGGCTATGCTTATGTTTGCAGGGTTAGGGGCGCTTTTATTTATGACAATCAAAATTATTCCTACCTTTGCTGAAATATTCAAAGGGTTTAATATTGAACTGCCTTTATTGACTAAGATGCTTTTGGCTTTAAGCGATTTTATCGGTAAGTTCGGGGTGATTATTATTATCGCTTTAGTTGCCGGGATATGGTTTTTCCGGAAATATATATCTACCAGAGAAGGCAAAAGAAAGTATCAGATGTTTTTGCTTAGGCTTCCGGTATTCGGAGAATTCTTCAGGACCCTCTCAGTTGAGCGTTTTACTTCAGAGATGTCGACATTGGTAGAGAGCGGGGTGCCGATCCTTTATTCACTGGAGATCTCTGAACGTAGCGTAAATAATGTTATTTTAGGGGAGATTATCCGTAAGATTAAGGAAGATGTGCGCGTGGGAAAGCCCTTAGGCCAGTCTTTGGAAGGGAGTAATTTTTTTGACCCGATGGTTGTGCAGATGGTTAACATAGGAGAAGAGATCGGAGAGCTCTCCAATATGTTTAAG
>JAKQSG010000039.1 GCA_029563245.1 Candidatus Omnitrophota bacterium | reverse complement strand
ATAATTTTAGGCCAACTCCGCAGGCAAGAGGCTATCAAGGCAATGAAGCTACTCGGGGTTGGTGAAGAAGACCTTATATTCTTAGGTTATCCTGATTTCGGCACCTTCAGTATATTTGCGAGGTATTGGAATACAGAAAAGCCTTTTCGCTCCATTATGACCAGGATACCTAAGGTGCCTTATAAAGATAGCCCTTCTTTTGAATCTTTTTATGTCGGAGAGAGTATTGTCGCAGACTTAAAAAGAGTGATATTAGATTACCACCCGCATAAAATCTTTGTTTCTCATCCTGCGGACGTTAATGTTGATCATAAGTCTTTTTATTTATTTTTGCAGGTTGTCTTAGCTGACCTAAAAGGAAAGATCCGCCAGCCTGTAGTTTATCCTTATCTTGTGCACCATAGCGGTTGGCCATTACCGAGGCATTACCATCCTGAATTAACATTGGTTCCTCCTAAAGGGTTATCAGATTCACAGATAGAGTGGATCGAGTTTAATCTTAACCCTGAACAGCTTGAAAAGAAGAGGCAGGCGATACTCTGTTATAAAAGCCAGACAGAATCAAGCGCTTTTTATCTTTTAGCCTTTGCGCGTAAGAATGAATTATTCGGAGACTATCCTGTGGTATATTTAAAAAACCAGCCCGCCCTTAAAGATAAGAAGACTTCTTTCTCCGGGTTTTCAAAGATGTTCTCGGATATAGGGCCTGAGTTTAAATATGAGGAACAAAACAAGCTCCTGGGAGAAAATGGTAGGGTCAGTTATGCTGTACTGGATCAGAATCTGGTTATTAGAATTGAGAAGCCCAGGGAGATTGTCCGCAGGCTGTCTACAATAGCTTACATATTTGGTTACAATTATAAGATTCCTTTTAGCCATATGCCCAAGATACGCATTATTACAAAATATAATAATTTCAAGGCATTTGATGGTAAAAAGCCAGTCACTTTGCAAGGGGTATCGTTGGATCTGGAACCAACAGCGTTAATACTGAAGATCCCCCTTTCTTCCTTGGGTTCCCCTGATTTCATCCTTGCCTCGGTAAGGGCCTACATAGGTGAAAAAGAGGAGGGGAACTCTTCTGTTTACACAACAGGTTTCAGGAGAATTGATATAAATTAGCAATGGAGGGGCGTATGCTTGAATCAAAATTAGTAAAAATCAATAAACCTGAAGATGTAAATATAATTATAGGGCAGAGCCATTTTATTAAGACAGTAGAAGATCTTTATGAAGCGCTGGTTAATAGTGTGCCGGGGATAGAGTTTGGGATTGCTTTTGCTGAAGCTAGCGGAGCATGCAAGGTAAGGGTTGAAGGAAACAGCCAGAGCCTTAAGGAGCTTGCCGCAGAAAATTGCCTGAATATAGGGGCAGGGCACAGCTTTATCGTTTTGCTTAGGAAATCATTTCCTATTAATGTCCTTAACGCAATTAAGAGTATCCCTGAGGTATGTATGATCTATTGTGCAACCGCTAATGCGGTCGAGGTGGTTGTAGCCATATCAGAATCGGGCCGCGGGATTATAGGGGTTATTGATGGCCAGCCTCCTAAGGGAATAGAGAATGGCGCGGATATATCCTGGCGAAAGAATTTCTTGCGTAAAATAGGCTATAAGCTATAATTGTTATT
>JAKQSG010000027.1 GCA_029563245.1 Candidatus Omnitrophota bacterium | reverse complement strand
TAAACTGAGCTCGATTATTTCTTCAATACCGTTTTTCCCTAACCTGCAAGGCACGCCTATGCAAATATCTTTAATCCCGTATTCCCCTTCCAAATAAGCACATGCGCCCATTACGCTCTTCTCATCTCTAACTATGGCATTTACCATTTGTGTTATTGCTGCTGAGGGGGCGAAGAACGCGCTTCCCGTGCCCAACGCAGCTACAATCTCTGCTCCTCTTTTTACCGTCTTATTGACGATAAGGTCAATTTTATCCTTACCTGCAAACTCATTTAAAGTTAACCCCTTTACCTTGGTTTGTCGCGGCAGGGGCAACATTGCCTCTCCATGAGAGCCGATAACCACGGCTTCAATCTCTTTAACCGAAACCGATAACTCATTTGCGATTATATTAGCAAACCTTGCCGCATCCAAACTTACACCCATGCCTAAAACCTTACCCTTAGCAAAACCGGTAACCTTAAGGACAAGATAAGTCATAAGGTCTAATGGATTAGTAACTACGATTACTATGGCTTTAGGGCAAAGGCTCTTAATATTTAGAGAGACCTCTTTTAATATCTGAGAATTCTTTAAGAGTAAATCCTCGCGGGTCATCCCGGGTTTACGCGCAAGCCCGGCAGTAATAACAACTACATCTGACCCTTTAATGCTGCAAATCTCCTCCGTGCCCTTAATACTGTAATCAGAGTTTAATATCCAGCGGGCATCCTCTAAATCCAATGACTTGCCTAAGGCTAACCCCTTGGCGATATCAACAAGTATGATATCCCCTAGGCAAGCTTGCGCAAGCCGCATAGCAGTAAGGCTGCCTACATTCCCGGCTCCGATAACAGATATCTTCATTATTAAACCTTATTCAATTTTTTAACAATAGCAGCGGCCATTTCCTGGGTACCTACTGCCTGCGGGTCATTGGGGCTGGTCTTAAAATCATAGGTGAGGCTAATCCCTTCTGAAATAACATCTCTAACGGCATTCTCCAGCCTAAGCGCTGCTTTTTTCTCGTTTAGGTAATCCAACATAAGGGCCGCCGAAAGGATCATTGCCGTAGGGTTTACCCTGTTCAATCCTTTATATTTAGGGGCTGAGCCGTGGACTGCCTCAAAGACAGCTATCCCATCCCCTACATTTGCTCCCGGGGCAATCCCCAAGCCTCCGACTAAGCCAGCGCAAAGATCCGACAGTATATCGCCGTAAAGGTTAGGAAGCACCAAAACATCGTAATTGTGCGGTTTCTGGACTAACTGCATACACATGTTATCCACTATCGCTTCCTCAAACTTAATCCGGCCCTCATACTCTAAGGCAACTTCTCTTGCCGCCTTCAAGAATAAACCGTCAGTAAATTTCATGATGTTCGCCTTATGCACTGCCGTGACCTTTTTACGGTTATGTTTTAAGGCATATTCAAAAGCGGACTTAACAATCCGCTGCGATGCAAATTTTGATATCGGCTTAATAGATATCCCCGAATCAGGGCGTATTTTATTATTGCCTAAGGATTCTATTTTAGAGATCAGTTCCCGGGTTTCTTTTAAGCCTTCTTGAAACTCTATGCCCGCATAAAGATCTTCGCTATTTTCACGGATTAATACTAAATCTATACCGCTGTAATTGCTCTTTACCCCGG
>JAKQSG010000017.1 GCA_029563245.1 Candidatus Omnitrophota bacterium | reverse complement strand
GTTTGGCGCAAGGCCGCCGTAAGTTCTCCGGGCATTGCTTCAATGGCCAGCCCTGTAAAAAAACAACCTTCAAGAAATTTCTGGCTTGAGGTTAATTGCGAGTTAATTGTTTATGGGGCTACTGAGCCTGATGCAAAAGTAACTGTTCAGGATAAACCCATATCTTTACGGCGGGATGGCACTTTCACTTTGCGCTTTGCCCTGCCCGATGGAACTCAGGTTATCCCGGTTAAGGCTGTCTCTAAGGACGGCGTAGACAAGAGGAAGATCACCCCGATAGTGAGGAGGGATACTAAATAAATGCATAAAGGATATCTTTGTCTGGTTTTGCATGGACACCTTCCTTATGTGCGTCATCCTGAACATGAGGATTTTCTTGAGGAGGATTGGCTCTATGAAGCGATAACCGAAACTTATGTTCCTTTGATCAGGGTATTCGAGAGGCTAGTTAGTGACGGGGTAGATTTTCGTCTTACCATGACCCTCAGTCCGACCTTAATTTCTATGTTATCTGATGGCCTGCTTCAGGAGCGCTACCTGAAACATATAAACAGGCTTATAGAGTTAGCTAATAAGGAAAAGGAGAGGACGCGTTGGCAGCCTCAATTTGAGGCGCTATCGGCAATGTACCTCGATGAATTCTTATCTGCCCGAGATACCTTCCTAAGATATGGGCGTAATCTAACCGGCGCTTTCAAAAGATTTCAGGATTTAGGTAAATTAGAGATTATTACCTGCGGGGCGACCCATGGTTATCTGCCTTTAATGGATGTTTGCAAAGAGTCAGTCTCGGCCCAGATAAAAGTAGCTGTAAGCCATTATCAGGGTGTTTTCGGCAGGAAGCCAAAAGGTATATGGCTTCCTGAGTGCGGATATTATCCCGGACATGATAAGATATTAAGAGAGGCGGGTTTAAGCTATTTTTTTACTGATTCCCATGGTACCTTGCATGGGAAGCCCAGGCCTAAATACGGGGTTTTTGCCCCGGTTTATTGCAAAGGATCTGGTGTTGCCTGTTTCTCTAGGGACTTGGAGTCTTCAAAACAGGTTTGGAGTTCGATCGAAGGCTACCCCGGAGATTATAATTACCGTGAATTCTATCGGGATATCGGTTTTGATTTAGAGTACGATTACATTAAGCCTTATATCCATCCCGACGGTATCAGGATTAATACCGGGATAAAGTATTACCGGATCACCGGTACCGGTAATCATAAGGAACCTTATGTTTCTAAGTGGGCACGGGAGAAAGCCAGCGATCATGCCGGTAATTTTATGTTTAACCGCCAGAAGCAAGTTGAATATTTGTATGAATTATTGGGGAAAAAGCCGATTATAGTTTCTCCTTATGATGCAGAGTTGTTTGGGCATTGGTGGTATGAGGGGCCAATCTGGCTTGAGTTTTTAATTCGTAAGATAGCCTTTGATCAGGATGAAATAAAGTTAATTACTGCCCCGGAATACCTAAGCGAGAATCCGCGTAATCAGGTTATTACGCCTTCAATGTCAAGCTGGGGCTGGAAGGGTTATAGTGAGATGTGGTTACAGGGATCCAATGACTGGATTTATAGGCATCTCCATAATGCCTCGGACAGGATGACGGAGTTGGCCAAGACCTACCCTAATGCAGAGGGATTAACCAGGAGGGCTTTAAATCAAGCTTTGCGGGAACTGTTACTTGCTCAAAGCTCAGATTGGGCCTTTATATTAGGAACGGGAACGCATACTGAGTATGCTATTCGCCGTACTAAGGACCATTTACTTAATTTTAATCGCCTTTATGAGATGATTAAGGGTAACTCTATTGACCAGGCCTGGCTTAGCGGAATCGAATATAAAAATAATATATTCCCTGATATAGATTATAAGGCGCATCGGTAGATATGATAGAGAGAAATGTAACTCCTAAGCATGTTGCTATCATCATGGATGGCAATGGACGATGGGCGAAGGAGCGTAATTTACCGCGTAGCTACGGTCATCGTGAAGGAGTTAAAAGAGTCAAGGATGTTGTAAAGGCTGCCGCTGATTTAGGTATTAAGGTGGTAACTTTTTTTGCCTTTTCTACTGAGAATTGGGTTCGGCCTCAGAAGGAGATCAGTATGCTGATGAGGTATCTCAACAGTTTCCTTCTTCAGGAGGTCAACCGGTTGCACAAGAATAATATGCGTTTTAAGGTTATCGGCGGAGACGACCCGTTGCCTTTGAGTATCCAGCATAAGATTAAAAAGGCTGAAGCTAAGACCGCAGGGAATACCGGTTTGACCGTAGTTTTAGCTTTAAATTACGGTTCAAGGCAGGAGATTGTTGAGGCCGCTAAGAATTTTGCAAAAGATGTAGCCTCCGGCAGTCTTAAGGCCGAAGATTTAGATGTGGAGAAGTTCAGCAAGTACCTTTATACATCTTCCCTTGAAGGCGTGGATTTATTGATACGCACAAGCGGTGAGATGCGTATAAGTAACTTTTTGCTCTGGCAGATATCTTATGCCGAGCTGTATTTTACTAATAAACTCTGGCCGGATTTTAAGGCTAAAGATTTCTGCGAAGCTATTGACGATTACAAGAGAAGAGAGAGAAGATTCGGGGGTATTTAGATGCTGATAAGAAGATTAATAACTTCAACTCTGCTTATTTTGATAATAATCGGAGTAATCACAATTGATTGGCTTTGCGGCCTGACCGTTGCCTTATTCATAGCCGTTGGGCTTTACGAATTCTTCCGCATGCTAGAGGCCAAAGGTACGCTGACTTATAAATATTTCGGCATAGGTATAGGGGTTTTGATACCCTTATCTATAATGTTGCGCTTTGAACTGACTAAGGGCTGGGAGTTTCTTTTTATTATCCTGGCACTCTTATTTCTTGTGGTTATGCAGTTTAAGCGAAGGCAGCATAGTGGGGCAATAATAGGAATATCTACTACGGTATTTGGGATAGTTTATATCTCTTGGTCTCTCAGTTTTTTGGTTAAGATAAGGTATCTAGAGGGAGGGTTAGGTCTCCTAGCCGCGATTCTCTTAATTACCAAGGCATGCGATATAGGCGCTTATCTTATCGGTAGTTGGTTTGGCAAGCATCGGCTTGCTCCCAGCATAAGCCCTCATAAGACCGTGGAGGGGGCTTTGGGAGGTTTAGCTTTTAGTGTTTTAGGAGCTTTAGTATGCAAACCTTTGCTTGGTTTTGGTTATATGCAAATTATTATTTTGGGTATTGCTATTAGTGTATTGGCTCAGTTGGGGGATCTTTCGGAATCCTTAATAAAGCGTGACTGCCAGGTTAAGGATTCAGGAATGATATTCCCCGGGATGGGTGGGGCTTTAGATCAAATTGACAGTCTTCTTTTCACTGCCCCGGTATTTTATTTCTATATGAGCGTAATTTTATTAAAATGAAGCATATCGCTATATTCGGCTCTACCGGTTCTATAGGCAAGAATGCGCTTAGTGTAATAAGAAGGTTCCCGGATAAGTTTCGGGTTGTGGGGTTAAGTGTAAATTCGGATATAAGAGGCCTATATTCACAGGTTCAAGAATTTCATCCCTCCTTTGTTTGTATAAGGGATGAAGAGTCTGCGCTGAAATTTAAAAAGAGTTTGGGTAGAAAAATAAAGGTTTATTCAGCGGAAGAGGGTTTGATTCAATTTGCCCAAGAAAGAACTATAGACCAGTCGGTTTTTGCTATAAGCGGATCGGCTGCGCTGGCCCCTTTGCTAAGCTCGATTGCAAGCGGTAAGGATATTGCTTTGGCCAACAAAGAGGCTTTAGTTATGGCAGGGCCGCTTATTATGCGTATGGCTAAAAAGTCAGGGATTAAGGTTATTCCTATAGACAGCGAGCAGTCGGCGATATGGCAGTGCCTTTATGGGCAAGGCAAGACAAGGCTTAAAACTATATATCTTACTGCTTCGGGAGGCCCTTTGGTTAATGAAAGCGGCGCATCTTTAAGGCGTGTTTCGCTTCTTAAGGTACTTAAGCATCCCAGGTGGAAGATGGGGAAAAAGATTACAGTAGATTCCGCCACACTTATGAATAAAGGATTGGAATTCTTGGAAGCGATGTTTTTATTTAATGTAAGCCATAAGATGATTAAAGTACTCATCCATCCTCAGGCTCTGGTGCATTCTATGGTTGAGTTTATCGATGGCGTTGTTTTAGCGCAGCTCTCTCAAACGGATATGCGCATACCAATTCAATATGCCTTATCATATCCCGATAGATTAAATGGGTTTTCTCCAGGGATAAATTTCTATAATCTAAAATCCCTGAATTTTAGCAAACCTGATTGTTTAAGGTTCCCCTGTTTATCTTTAGCGTATCAGGCTGCCAGGGAGCTGGGTAGTTTGCCTGCTGTAATGAATGCTGCTAATGAAGTGGCAGTCAGCAAGTTTCTCGATGGTAGAATAAAATTTATGGATATACCTAGGATTGTATCTAAGGTCATGCGTAGTCATAGGAATAATAAGGCCCCCGGGCTAAACGATATACTTAAAGCTGATACCTGGGCAAGGCAGGAGGCTTACGGGCTGTCTTAATCCAGCTCTAGCGTAAGAAAAATGATAAATTTATTTATATTCTTGATTATTTTAAGCATACTGATATTGGTGCATGAATTTGGCCATTTTATCGTTGCCAAAAGAATGGGGGTTAGGGTTGAGCAGTTCTCCTTGGGTTTTGGCCCTACGCTTCTTAAGAAGAAGAAAAACGGTACTGAATACAGCTTGAGCCTTTTCCCTTTGGGCGGGTTTGTGAAACTGGCAGGAGACAATTACCAGGAGTTTACAGGCAAGCCTGATGAATACCTTTCCCAGAAGCCGGGAAGGCGTTTTTGGATTATCTTCTTTGGCCCGCTCTTGAATTATGTGCTGGGCTTTTTATTTTTTTGGTTAATCTGTTTTATCGGATACCCTTCTCTAACTACTAAGGTCGGTGGTTTGCTGGAGGGATTCGGTGCAGAAGAGTCCGGGATAATGGAGGGGGATAGAATTGTTGCCATAGACGGTAAGAAAGTTGAATATTGGGAAGAGTTGCAAAGGGAAGTTCATTCCAGAAAGTCTGAAGACCATGTTAATGTTTCCCTGAAAAGGGGCGATGAAGAGCTGACCCTTGCCGTTAGGATAAGGCAGAGGAGCATGGAGGATCAAATAGGCCAGAAGCGTAAACTCGGCTTATTAGGCATTACTCCTTTTGATGAAGTAGTTACGCTTAAACATGGCTTACTGGGTTCTTTTCCCGCGGCCTTTAATAAGACCAAAGATTTAACAATAATGACCTATAAGGCCTTAGGTTTCCTGGCTATGGGAAGAATTTCTATGCGTGAGTCTATGACCGGTCCTTTGGGGATTTTCTTTATTACCTCTAGGGCTGCCAGTTTAGGTTTTATACCCTTATTGCATCTGATGGCGGTATTAAGTTTGAGTCTTGCGATATTTAATCTTCTGCCCCTGCCTATTTTAGATGGCGGGCATATTATGTTCTTGGGATTAGAAAAGATGCGCGGTAGGGCTTTAAGCCCTAAAATGGATAAGGCGGTTAATAAAATCGGGGTTACCCTTATTCTCTCCCTGGCTATTTTTGTTACCTATAATGATATAGTCAGGAATTTTGGGGATAAGGTCTCTAAATTCTTTATGAGATAAATGGTTATTAAGAGGGCCAGAAAAAAAATAATAAAAGTAGGTAAGATCGCCATAGGTGGGGATAATCCTGTTGTTATCCAGTCTATGGTTAAGGTGAAGTCTTCTGATGCGGAGAGTGCGCTGAGGCAGATTGCTGAGTTAAGCGATGCCGGTTGCCAAATTGTCCGTTTGGCCGTCAAAGATAAGGATGATGCGCTTGCCTTTAAGAAGATAAAGCGTAAATCCAAGCTGCCTTTAGTAGCGGATATACATTTTGATTACAGGCTTGCCCTTATGGCTATAGATTGCGGCGCGGATAAGGTGCGGCTTAACCCGGGTAATATATATAAGAAGAGCGAGGTAATGGAGGTTGTCAGGGCCTTAAAATCTGCAAGAATACCTTTGCGTATCGGGCTTAATTCAGGCTCAGTCGGTGGTACCGGATTAAGAGGGGTAAGTATGCCGGATAAGTTAGTTAAGAGTGCCCTTGAATATATTAAGATGATAGAGGGATATAAATTCCGCGATATTATAATTTCACTTAAGGCTTCTAATGTATTGGATACCATTGCCTCATATCGCAAGATCTCTAAGCTTTGTGATTATCCCCTTCATCTGGGGGTAACCGCTACCGGTGCTTCATTCGCCGGGGTGATAAAGTCAAGCATTGCTTTAGGGGCACTATTACTTGAGGGGATAGGAGATACAATAAGGGTCTCTCTTACCGATAGCCCGGTGCGCGAAGTTTATGCGGCCAAGGCAATATTAGAATCCCTTGATTTGCGCAGTTTTGGTCCTAAGCTTATAAGCTGCCCTACCTGCGGGAGGTGCGAAGTAGACCTGGTCAAACTGGTTAACGCATTTGAAAAGAGGGTATCTTCTCTGAGTTTGAGGCCGATAAAAGTGGCGCTTATGGGATGCGTAGTTAACGGTCCCGGGGAAGCGAAAGAGGCAGATATTGGTGTAGCCTTTGGCAAAAGAAGCGGATTATTATTTAAGGCAGGTAAGCCCATTAGAAAAATTAATTTTTCAGAGTGCAGCGATATTTTAATAAAGGAAATGGAGAATAATGATGGTTAAAGATCTGAAGATTAAAGTTAGGGATAGGGTAATAGTTGAATATGGCAGGCTTTTTTCCGCAGAGGATATTTCTCCTGATGAATTAAGAGAGGCCATAGTGCAGACTTTAAATTCTATTATCTATAGCGATCGCATTAATTTAGGATCCGCGGAGAGAGAAAAGATTATTCGTGATATCTTGGATGATTTTATTGGTTTTGGCCCGATTGACAGCCTGATGAAAGATAACCGGGTTACTGAAATAATGATAAACGGGCCTAAAAAGGTCTTTGTCGAGCGTAACGGTAAGTCCGAGCTTTCCGGCATTACCTTTGAAGATGATAAGCAGCTGATGTATTTAATTTATAAGTTGCTTGCTCCTACGAGGCGTAGGGTTGACGAGTCTTCTCCGTATAATGATGTATCATTGAAGGATGGCTCGCGCGTAAATATTATTATCCCCCCCCTTGCATTAGATGGGCCAACAGTGACCATAAGAAAATTCTTAAAAGACCTAAGGGTCGTTGAGGATTTGATTAATGCGGGGACGCTGGATAGGCGTATGGCTGATTTTCTCGTTGCCTGCATTAAGGCTAAGGTGAATATAATGTTCTCTGGTTCAACCGGCGCAGGCAAGACTACTACCTTGGGAGTCCTTGCAAATTATATACCCGGTGAAGAGCGTATTATTACCATAGAAGATACTGCCGAACTTCATTTGAATCAGCCAAATCTAGTAAGGCTGGAGACGAGGATGCAGAGTATTGAAGGGAAGGGAGAGGTTAGTATAAGGGATCTTTTTAAGAACTCTCTTCGTATGCGACCGGAAAGGGTTATTTTAGGGGAAATTCGAAGCTCTGAGGCGCTTGATATGCTTCAGGCTATCTGCTCTGGCCATACCGGATCGCTCGCTGTATTACATGCTAATACTCCGCAGGAAGTAATATATAGGATCGAGACTATGATATTGACTTCTGGTGTGCCAATTGGTCTTGATGCTATCCATCGGCAGATGACTGCAGCCATGGATATTATCGTGCAGCAGGAGCAGTTATTGGATGGCTCACGCAAAATTACTTATATTACCCAGATTAACGGAATGGATAGCGGTAGGGTTAACTTAGAGAACATATTTATTTATGATTTAGATGGGGTAAGTAAAGAGGGGGTAGTCTCAGGTAAATGGAAAGCTACAGGAATAATCCCTAAGTTCTTTAAGAGATTTGAGAAAACCGGGGTAGCCCTATCTAAGGAAATCTTTAACAAGGACTAAAAATGTTATGGAGTAAAACATTAATACCGACTTTAAAAGAGATCCCGCAAGAGGCTGAATCAATAAGCCATCAGCTATTGCTGCGTGCAGGGCTTGCCCGGATGCTTATGGCAGGGGCGTATTCTTATCTTCCTTTGGGCTTGAGGGTTTTGGAGAATATTCAAAAGATTATTATCGAGGAGATGAATTCGTGTTTTGGCGCGCAGGTATTGCTTCCGGCGCTACAGCCTTTAGAATTATGGCAGCGCTCTGGCCGCGATAAGGATATCGGGGAGGTTATGTTTAGGTTCAATGACCGCCGCGGCAGAAAACTTTGCCTGGGGCCTACGCATGAAGAGATTATCACAGAGTTGATAAAAAACCATATATCAAGCTATAAGCAGCTTCCTTTAATCTTGTACCAGATCCAGACAAAGTTCCGCGATGAAATCAGGCCGCGTTTTGGTTTAATCAGAGCATGCGAGTTTATTATGAAAGATGCTTATAGCTTTGACCAGGATGAGGAAGGGTTGGATAAGAATTACCTGGCTGTACATCAAGCCTACTTAAGGATTTTTAAGAGGTGCGGGTTGGATGTGCTTTCGATAGAGGCAGATTCGGGGGTTATGGGAGGAAAGGTATCCCATGAATTTATGGTTTCGGCCAAAGACGGAGAGGATGCAGTCTTAATTTGTTCTGCCTGCAAGCGCGCCGTATCTTTTAATGAAGATGCAGACAGGTTTTGCGTTAAATGTAAAGCCTCTCTTCAAAAGATAAATGCAATAGAGATAGGCCATATCTTTAAGCTGGGCACAAAATACAGCCTTGCCTTAGGCGCTAATTTTCTGGATGCGAAAGGCAACCTTAAGCCTATTATTATGGGATGTTACGGGATAGGCGTCTCCAGAATTATCTCAGCGGTGATAGAACAAAACCATGACAATGACGGGATCGTCTGGCCCAAAGAGTTAGCCCCCTATCAAGTAATTATTACGGCTTTAGATGTTACCAATACAGATATAATGAGAATTTCTTCAGGTTTATATGAAGAGCTTGACGCTTTAGGGATTAGTGTGCTGTTAGATGATCGGGATGAGCGGGCAGGGGTTAAATTTAAGGATGCCGATCTCCTTGGGATACCTGTACAGTTAATTGTCGGCAAGGGATCGCTTAGAGATGGCTCGCTTGAATTAAAAGACAGAATTACCAAGGAGAAGCTTATTAAGCCCAAAGCCGAAATATTAAAAGGATTGGCCCGACGGATTCATGGATAGAAACCTCTTAACTAACGAGCTGGATTTATTACTTAGGGATTATTTTAAGCTTACGGGTTTCATTTTAGTTGAGCTGGTTATCAGATATGAGGGGGGAGTACTTGTTTTAAGAATCCTGGCAGATAAGCCTGAGGGCGGGATCAATATGGATGAGTGCGCTATGCTCAATCGTGGTATAGGAAGACTTCTTGATGAAAAAGATATTATTAAGGATAGGTATATGCTGGAGGTTGCCTCTCCCGGGTTAGACCGGCCGCTTAGGACAAAAGAAGATTTTTCGAGGTTTTTAAATAAAAAGGCAAGGTTTTTCTTGAATAATCCTATAAACGCTAAAATAGAGTGGGAGGGATTGATAGTTAGGGTAGAGGCAGAGAGTGTTTTTATTAATATAAACGGAGAAAATGTCGAGGTGCCTTTTGTTAAGGTTAACAAGGCAAAACTTATCATTTGAAATAATCGGAGAGTATAAAGATGAGCCAGGAACTGTTAGCAATAATTGAGCAAATAGAGAGAGAAAAAGGAATTAAGAAAGAAGTTTTAATTGAGGCGGTGGAGAGTGCCTTGCTTAGCGCGGCCAAAAGGGTTATTGATTTAAAGCCCGATGAAGAATTTCGGGTAGAGTTAGACCGTAATAGCGGTAAGATAAGGGCCTATAGAAACGAGGAAGAGGTCACTTCTATCGATTTCGGACGAATCGCCGCTTCTACTGCGCGCCAGGTTATAATTCAAAAAATGCGTGAAGCAGAAAAGGATGTTATTTTTAATGAATTCCAGGGGAGGGTGGGTGAGATTGTAAGCGGTACAGTTTATAGGTTTGAAAAAGGAAATATTGTTATAGATCTTTTGGGCAAGGCTGAAGGGATACTTGTTAAACGCGAGCAATCTCACAAGGAAGAATTTAAGCAGGGGCAACGCATACGCGCCCTGCTGTTAGATGTAAAAAAAGAATCCAGGGGTGCACAGATCATCCTTTCGCGTACTCACCCTAATTTGGTTAAGAAGCTCTTCGAGCTTGAGGTGCCGGAAATCTATGAGGGTATAGTAGAGGTTAAATCAATATCTCGGCAGGCAGGTGAGCGTACAAAGATTTCAGTCTATTCCAAGAACGATAAGGTTGATTCTGTGGGTGCTTGTGTGGGCATGCGCGGTAATAGGGTAAGAAATATTGTTAATGAGTTATACGGGGAGAAGATAGATATAGTACGTTTTAATGAAGATATTCGTGAATATATTAAAAATGCCCTTTCACCGGCAAAGGTTTCGGAAATCAAATTAGATAAAGAGAAGCTTAAGGCTGAAGTTATTGTTGAAGATGACCAGCTTTCTTTAGCTATAGGAAAGCACGGCCAAAATGTGCGGCTTGCTTCAAGACTTATTGGATGGGAACTTGATATTCGTACAAAGGCTGTTAAAGAACAGGATCAGGAAAAAGAGAAGGCAGAAAAAGCCCTTTCCTTAGGGGAGGAAGAAACAGTAACTGTTGAGAAAGCCAGGAAAAAGACTAAAAAGGCCAAAAAGGTTTTAGCCTCGCTGGAAGGCTTACCGGGTTTAGGTGAGAAGACCATAGGGGCATTAAAGGATGCAGGAATAAATTCATTAGCCGAACTTGTTAACGCTGGGCAAGAGGGCTTAATGAAGGTTAAGGGGATTGGCGAGAAAAAGGCTGCCAAGTTAATTGCGGATGCCAAGAAGTTAAAATAATTATTCATAAGACAGGAAGAAGGTAAATATTATGCCAAAAGAGAACAAGGTGAAGAAGGCGGTTAAAAAGGAGTCTGTTATTAAGGTTAAGAAGGCGGTTAAAAAGGTAGTTAAGAAGGCTACGGCTGTTAAGGCTGTTAAAAAACCCGCTACTCCTGCAAAGCCTAAAATTAAGAAGATAGCTAAGCCTGTTTCTGTTGCGCGTGAATTAAAGGCAAAGGCTGAAGTGAAGAGTGAAGGGCAGGAAAAACCAAAGGTGGTAATTATTCCTAAGCCTGCGGTTACTCCTAAGGTTACGGCTATCCCTAAGGTTACGGTCACCACCAAGGTTGAAGTTAAGGCTGAGGACTTAGAAAAGCTCAAGGCTTCTGCACCATCGGCAGTTGAATTAAAGGAGCTAGAGCTAGAACTCCCGATTACCCTGAAAGATCTTGCCATTAAGCTTCAGGAGAAGCCCTCAGTTATTATTAAAATCCTTATGGGCATGAAAATAATGGCTGGGATAAACCAGAGCCTGGATGAGAATTCCGTTAATTCTGTTTGTGAAAAGTATCATTTTAAGGTTAAGAAAGCCTTGAAAGGCGAGGAGCTGGCTTTAAGCATGCATAGCGTTGAAGATGAGAAAAAAGATTTAAAGCCGCGCTCTCCGGTAGTTACATTTATGGGCCATGTTGACCATGGCAAGACCTCGCTTTTGGACGCGATAAGAAAGACTAAGGTTGCTGAATCCGAACATGGCGGGATAACCCAGCATATCGGAGCATACCGGGTTATTGTGCCAAACGGCGAGATTACATTTTTAGATACCCCTGGCCATGAAGCCTTTACCGCTATGCGTTCACGCGGAGCCAGAATTACCGATATAGTTGTTTTGGTTGTTGCTGCCGATGATGGGATTATGCCTCAGACCCAGGAAGCCATAGATCACGCCCGCGCAGCAGGGGTATCTATAATCGTAGCTATAAATAAAATAGATAAGCCAGGGGCCGATGTTGATTTAGTGAAAAAGCAATTAGCTAAACTTGGCCTAAATCCTGAAGACTGGGGAGGAAAGGTTATAGTAGTTCCGGTATCAGCTAAGACCGGGGAAGGTATAGATAATCTTCTGGAGATGATTATATTGGAGTCCCAGATGCTGGAATTAAAGGCCAATCCAAACCGTTTATCCCGAGGCGTGGTTATAGAAGCTCAGATGTCTAAGGGGAGGGGCCCGGTAGCAACGCTTTTAGTCCAAAACGGGACATTGCATCTAAATGAAAATATCGTTGTAGGTAATTTCTATGGCAAGATAAGGGCAATGTTTAATGACCGCGGGCAGGCAGTTACGCTTGCGTCTCCTTCTGTTGCGGTTGAGGTTTTGGGAATATCCGGTATCCCTGATGCAGGGGAGCAGTTTTTTGCCATTGCGGATGAGAAAGAAGCTAAGGAACTGGCAGCTTTACGTTCGGAGAAGGAAAAAGCAGAACAGATTAAATCTGTAAAACGCATAAGCCTGGAGGATCTGCACTCCCAGATTCAAGAAGGGAAGATAAAGGATTTGAAGCTCATTATAAAGGCAGATGTTCAGGGTTCGCTTGAGGCTATAAGAGAGACATTGAATAAGATGAATGTCTCGGAGATAAAAATTGATTTTATACATTCCGGTGTCGGCAATATCAATAGTTCCGACATTATCCTGGCCGTTGCATCGGATGCTTTAATATTGGGTTTTAATGTCTCCGTAGACGACTTAGCTAAAGAATTGATGGCCAAGGAAGGGGTTGATGTTAAGACCTATAATATTATCTATGAATTAGCCAATGATATCAAAGCAGCTATTGAGGGTATGCTTGAACCTAAGATAAAGAAAGTATTCCTGGGCAAGGTTGAGGTGCGTAAAGTTTTTAAGCTTACCCGTGCTGGTTTAATTGCCGGCTGTTTTGTAGTTAAGGGCAAGATTAACCGAGTTTGCCTAGTAAGTTTGACTAGGAATGGAGAGGTTGTCTTTGAAGGCAAGCTGTCATCCTTGAAACGTTTCAAAGACGATGTGCGTGAAGTCCTTGAAGGTTTTGAATGCGGTATAAGCTTAGCCGGTTTTGACCAGATGTTGGAAGGCGATGTTATTGAGGCCTACCTGGAAGAGAGGATAGCCAGGAAAATATGAAAAAGGTAATCTTAAGCGGTATGCGCCCGACGGGTAAGTTGCACTTAGGGCATCTTGCGGGGGCTTTGGATAACTGGGTCAGGCTGCAGAAGGAATATCGGTGTTTTTTCATGGTTGCTGATTGGCATGCGTTGATGAGTGAGTATGAAGATACCTCCTTGCTTTCGGAAAATATAATTGACAATGTAATAGACTGGCTAAGCGTAGGTATTGACCCTAAGGAATCGGTAATATTTATACAATCTAAAGTCCCCGAACACCTTAATTTACATATGATCTTCTCCTGTCTTACCCCTTTAGGCATACTTGAGCGTTGCCCGACCTATAAAGAGCAATTAAGAGAAGTTAGAACCAGGGATTTAAATACCTATGGTTTTCTAGGGTATCCTGTATTGCAGGCAGCAGATATCCTGCTTTATAAGGCTGATAAAGTGCCTGTGGGGCGCGACCAACTACCGCATTTGGAGCTCACCAGGGAGATAGCCCGCCTTTTCAATAATTTATATAAGAAAGATATTTTTCCTTATCCGGATGCAATATTAACGCAGACCCCTAAACTCTTAGGTTTAGACGGGAGAAAAATGAGCAAAAGCTATGCCAATACCATAAACCTCTCCGATTCATCGCAAGCTATAGCTAAAAAGGTCTCGGTTATGTTTACAGATCCTAGGCGGATCAAGCTAAGCGACCAGGGGCATCCTGATAGTTGCAACGTTTTTTCTTATTACACTACATTTATCCCCGAGATGAAAGATGAGGTTTGCAATTGGTGCCTGAGCGCTAAAAAAGGATGTACTGATTGCAAGAAGATATTGGCTGAGAATATTATTGATAAGATTTCTCCTATTCAAATAAAAAGAGCAAAGCTTTGCAAAGAGATAGGAGAGGTTAAGAAGATTATCGCTGAAGGAAATAATCTGGCCCAGTCCTTGGCGGCTAAGACTATGAAAGAAGTTTTTAAGTCGGTTAACATATGAGCTATAAAATAAAACTTGAGTTGTTTGAAGGTCCGTTGGACCTTCTTTTATACCTGGTGAAGAAAGACCACCTAAATATTTATGATATTCCTATAGCCAGGGTAACCCAGCAGTACCTGGAGTATATTAATCTTATGCAGCTTCTAGATTTAAACATCGCCGGAGAATTCTTAGTTATGGCGGCTACCCTTATGCAGATTAAGTCCAAAATGCTTCTTCCCGCTGAAGAAGGCAAGGAAGAGCCCAAGGATCAGGAAGACCCGCGGGAGGAGTTAGTGAAGAGGCTTTTGGAGTATGAGAAATTCAAAGAGATAGCAGAAAACTTAAGGCAAAAAGAAACTGATCAGCGCGAGGTATACAAGAGGCCGAAGGTAGAGATAGATACTAAAGACGAAAAAGGCAAGGATGTATATTTTGAGGCTAGTATATTTGACCTGATCAATGCTTTTTCTAAGGCCCTTAAAGATGTACCTAAAGAAGTATTTTATGAGGTAGTAAAGGACCAATTTACGGTTGAGCAGGCTACTCATGAAATTCTGCATTTATTATTAGTGCGCTCGCAGGTAAAGCTCTCAGAGTTATTCGCTAAGGCAAAGAATAAAATGGACATAATTGTTACTTTTCTGGCGGTATTGGAATTGATCCGGGTGAAGGAGATCATCGCCAGGCAAAGCCAGCTTTTTGAAGATATAGAAATTTTAAGGAATAAGGAGAATATTATACCTTATGAGCGAAGAGACGAGAGAAACACTGATTAAAGGAAGTATAAACTTAGCCGCGGTTAAGGAATCTGAGGAAGATTTAGTATTGAATATGTCTTTGCGGCCAAAGAAGTTCTCGGAATTTGTAGGCCATAAGGATATTGTCGATAACCTGAAGGTTTCTATCCAGGCAGCCAAGCAGAGGAAGGAGCCCTTGGAGCATGTCCTCTTAAGCGGCCCTCCCGGTTTGGGCAAAACCTCATTATCGCATATTATAGCTCATGAATCGCAGGCAAAGATAACCGCTACCTCAGGCCCGGCGATTGAACGTGCCGGAGATTTGATCGGTATATTGACTAATCTGGAGAGAGGAGATATCCTCTTTATAGATGAAATACACAGGCTTTCTAAGGTGGTGGAAGAGTTTTTGTATCCGGCAATGGAGAGCTTTCAGATTGATTTTGTTATCGACAAGGGCCCTTATGCCAAGACTATAAAGTTCAATCTCAAGCCCTTTACTTTAATAGGTGCGACTACCCGTACGGGTTTGTTAGCTGCTCCGTTACGGGGTAGATTCGGAATGTTTTATACCCTGGACTTTTATAAAATCGAGGACCTCTCTAAGATTATCAAGCATTCTTCTAAGATACTGGGCATAGAGATTGCAGAAGATGCTTCTTGCGAGATAGCCCGTCGCGCACGCGGTACCCCGCGTATAGCCAACCGTTTGCTAAGGCGCATAAGGGACTATGCTCAAGTTGCATCTGTGGATAAAATAGACTTAAAGATTGCGATTAAATCTTTAGATGGATTGGGAATAGACCAGGCCGGGCTTGATGATTTGGACCGAAAAGTCTTAAAGCTGATTTTAGAGTCGTATGGAGGAGGCCCGGTAGGCATAGAATCATTAGCCGCAAGCCTTAACGAGGAAGTAGATACGATTGCCGATACAGTTGAGCCGTACCTTTTAAAGGCCGGCTATCTTAAGCGTACCCCTCGGGGTCGTACCGCTACTAAGCTTGCCTTCGACCATTTCAACGTAAAATACACAAAGGAAAAACAGGAAGAGTTATTCTAGATTTACCAATGAAATTATTAATCCATATTTGCTGTGCGCCTTGCTTAATTCATCCGCTTGAGGTATTAAAGCTTAAAGGTATAGAGGTCTCCGGCATATTCTATAATCCGAATATCCACTCCCTCTTGGAATATAACGCAAGAAAGAAAGCGCTGACGGCCTTAAACCCGGGGATTGAATTGATTTGCCCCGATTATCTGCCGCAAGAGTTTTTCCGGGCGATAAACCTGAAAGAAGATTCTCCCGCAAGATGCGCGATATGTTGGAAGTTAAGATTAAGAAAGACGGCGGCTATAGCAAGGGAGAGGGGCTTTGGGCATTTTACTACCACCCTTTTGGTCAGCCCCTATCAGGATCATGAGTCATTAAAGAGGATTGGGATAGAAGCTGCTAAAGAGGCAGGAATAGAATTCTATTACGCAGATTTTCGCCAGGGTTTTAAAAAAGCACATGAGGAGGCAAGAGAGAAAGGCCTCTATATGCAGAATTATTGCGGATGTATTTATTCCGAGATAGAAAGGAACAAGAAAAAAGCAATATGCGCAAAATAATATATCTTTTCTTAACCTTTTTGATATTATCTATAAGCGTTAGCGCATTATCTTTTGCCGGTGATAATGCCGGAGCCGATATACCAAGAGGGGTATGGGTGAGCGTATTCTCTGCGAGCAAGGTCCTTTACTCTAGAGATGAAGCTGCAAGATTAATCGAATTATGCAAGAAGGCGAAGATAGAACAGATATATTTACAGGTTTATCAATCCGGTTATGCCTATTATGATTCAAAAGAATTTGATAGTTCGAAATATCAAGGCATGATTAAGTCCGCTCAGATAGATATAATCGACTTTTTGTTAAAAGAAGCAAAGAAGAACAATATAAAAGTATTTGCCTGGATCAACCTTTTGAGCTTAGGGCAAAATAATAATGCGGATGCAATTAAAAGATTCGGCAAAGAGGTGCTGACCAGGGATCAATATAATAGGGTTTCTGGCAGGGGTAATCCTGATGAGTCAGACAAGTATTATTTAAGAGAAGAGTTTTTATTCTTGGAGCCGGGAGATCAAAGAGTAGCCAAGTTATTAATTTCAGTAGTAGAGGAAGTCATAGAGAGGTATCCGTTGTTTAGCGGGGTGCATCTTGATTATGCGCGTTATCCTATGACAGTTCCTTTTATCCCCGGGTCAAGATTTAACAAGTATGGATTAAGTTATGGTTATGGGATTAAGAATGTGGAGCGTTTTCAGGAATGGACGGGCTTAGACCCTCTCTTGGGCTTAAAGAGTGCCAAGGACTATCTTTTGTGGGATAACTGGAGAAGGGACCAGATAACTAGCCTTGTAAGAAGGATAGCTAAACGCGTCAAAGAGAAATCTTCGAATCTTCTGGTATCTGCTGCGGTTGTCCCTGCGGGAGAGCGGGCGTATTCCAGCTTATTCCAGAATTGGGCCTTCTGGCTCGAAGAAGGTATTTTGGATTATGTAGTACTTATGAATTATACTTTAGATAACCAATTGACCAAGGAACTGGTACGCTCTTCTCTTTCCCATAGAGGCAGGGGTAAAGTTTTTGTAGGCCTAGGTTTGTATATGATGAAAGATAATCCGCATACATTTGTTGACCAATACAAGGCTCTCCTTAGCCTTAATCCCGACGGGGTTGTTATATTCGCCTACGATGATATAGACGATGCGTTCCTTAAGCATTTAAGCAGCTTATGAGCCTTTCTTTTACTACAAAATGAAACTATCCGATTTCGATTATTCCCTCCCCAAGGATTTAATTGCGCAATACCCTTTAGAAGAGCGTGAATCAGCCCGTTTATTGGTCGTAGAGCGTTTAAGCGGCAGGATAACTCATCGGGTTTTTAAAGATTTCACGGGTTGCCTAAAGAAGGATGATCTTTTAGTCTTGAATAATACCAGGGTTTTAACCTGTAGACTGCTAGGACATAAAGGCAGCGGGGGTAAGGTTAAGGTTTTGCTTACTAAGCGTAAAGACGGCTCAAGATTCGAGGCTTTAATACAACCCAGCCGTACAAAGATAGGTGAGAAGATAGGATTTAACCAGGGCAAGGTTATCGGTATTGTTACTAATCGCAGGGAGATATCGTTTAAAAAAGAAGATGCGGATATTATTTATAAACTAGGGCAAGTCCCTCTGCCTCCTTATATTAAAAGGGAGCCCGAAGAACTTGATAGGGATTATTATCAGACTGTTTATGCCAGCAAAGAAGGTGCGATTGCCTCTCCAACGGCAGGCCTGCATTTTACCTCTCAAATGGTTGAAGAGATATCTGTTTCTGGTGTTAATATCGGTTATTTAACCTTGCATGTTGGCTTAGGGACATTTAAGCCCGTTACCTGTGAGGATATAACTTTGCATAGGATGGAACCGGAATATTTCCAGGTGCTTAAAGTTACTCAGGATAAGATAGAAACTGCAAGGAAGAATAGAAGCAGAATCATCGCCGTGGGGACAACTACCCTAAGGGCCTTGGAGACTTATGCCACAGGGCTAAGAGAGGGTTTTACGGGCCTATTTGTCTACCCCGGTTATAAATTTAAGATTACAGACTGTCTTTTGACTAACTTTCATTTGCCTAAGACTACCCTTTTTATGTTGGTTTGTGCTTTTGGCGGAGAACCGCTTATAAAGAAAGCTTATCAGGAAGCGGTAGATAATAAGTACAGGTTTTACAGTTATGGCGATGCCATGCTGATAATTTAGGATAAATATGTTTAAATTAATTCACCGGGATAAGAATAGCAAGGCAAGGCTGGGGATGCTTTCTACTGCCCACGGGGATGTTGAGACTCCCTGTTTCATGCCGGTAGGTACCCATGGCACGATAAAGGGGCTGTATCCTAAGGACGTGGAAGAATCCGGCGCTCAGATTATGCTTTCTAATACCTATCATTTATTTCTTCGCCCGGGGATGGATGTAATCCGTAAGGCCGGGGGGTTGCATAAGTTTATATCATGGGAAAAGCCTATTTTGACCGATAGCGGAGGATACCAGGTATTCAGCTTGGCCCTTTTGCGTAAATTAAGCGATAAGGGCGTTGAGTTTCAGTCGCATATTGACGGCTCAAAGCATTTTATTACGCCCGAAGATATTATTGATATCCAGTCTGAATTAGGTTCGGATATTATAATGCCTTTGGATGAATGTGTACATTACCCTTGCGCCAGGGCTCAGGCAGAGATTGCCATGGAAAGGACAATTAATTGGGCAAAGCGTTCCCATAACCATAAAATAAACCTGAGCAAAAGCGCTCCTAATAAGGCGCAGCTTCTTTTTGGAATTGTCCAAGGGGCAACCTATGAAGATCTGAGGAATAAATGCGCAAAAGAATTAGTGGGTATTGATTTTGACGGTTATTCGATAGGCGGGGTATCGGTTGGCGAACCCAGTAATTTAATATATAATATACTTAACTTAACTTCTGAACTATTGCCTGTTGAGAAGCCACGTTATGCAATGGGGATAGGCTATCCCCAGGATATCCTGGAGGCGGTAGAGAGAGGTGTTGATATGTTTGATTGTGTAGTACCGACGCGTTACGGGAGAAACGGCACGGCCTTCACAAGCGCCGGTAAGGTTAAAATAGGCAATTCTCCTTACATTAAGGATTTTAAGCCTCTTGATAAAGAATGCTCCTGTTATACCTGCAGTAATTTTACCAGGGCTTATTTGAGGCACTTATTCAACGCCCAGGAGATGCTGGGTTTGACGCTTTTGTCTTTACATAACGTGCATTTCTTTTTAAATCTGGCAAAGGGTATCCGTGAGGCAATTAAGGTTAACCAGTTCAGGGAGTTTAAACAAGATTTTCTAGGACGCTACCTAAACGATTAAGGTTCTAAAGGAGCTTATATACTATGATCAGAATTGATATAGTTACGATCTTCCCCGGTATGTTTGATTCCGTGCTTAATGAATCAATCGTAAAGCGCGCTCAGTCCAAGGGGAAGGTTGAATTTAAGGTTCATAATCTAAGGGATTATACTTTTGATAAACATAAAAAGGTAGATGACCGTCCTTTTGGCGGGGGTGCGGGAATGGTGATGTGTCCGGAGCCGATATTTAATTGTGTAGAAGATATAAAGTCAAAATTAATAGATAAGAAACCAATTGTAATCCTTCTTTCTCCCCAAGGGAAGAAGCTAAACCAGGTTATTGCAAAGAGGCTAGCTAAGGTTAAGAACCTTATCTTGGTTTGCGGGCATTATGAAGGGGTAGATGAGAGGGTTAGGAAGAAATTGGTTGATAAGGAGATCTCTATAGGGGATTATATCTTAACCGGAGGAGAGCTTCCGGCAATGGTCCTGATAGATGCCGTCGTTAGACTTA
>JAKQSG010000016.1 GCA_029563245.1 Candidatus Omnitrophota bacterium | reverse complement strand
ATACGCAGACATCAATGATAATATAGAGTTAAGTGTTTGTAGTGTAAAAAACCCTTTGGATAAAACAGAAAAAAGAATAATAGCAATAATAATAAGAATCGTTTTCTCATACCCCCAGATATACCTGGAGAAAGAATTCTTGTCCTGGCCTCTGGAGGGAAGCCTGGTATCCCCCTGGGGATCTGAGAATAATTCTAACTGACGACTAGGATTCTTTTCCATCATGATTATTTAATTTTATTTAGAGTAGACCTTAGTATTGAATTTTTTTATTACCTTAAGGAAGGCATCAACAACTTTAGGGTCAAATTGGCTGCCGCTTTTCTTTCTTACCTCTTTTATTGCTGAAATTATATTCTTCCTTTCGCGATAAGGACGGCCATAGACCATTGCCTCAAAGGCATCGGCAACTGCCATAATCCGGGCACCCTGGGGTATTTGGCCCTTCTTAAGCCTTGAGGGATAGCCTGTACCATCGTACCTTTCATGATGATGCATAATAATAGGGATAACCGGCTTTAAAACCTGCAGAGGCCTTAGAATCTGAGCTCCCTTAAGAGGATGTTTCTTTATAATATTATACTCCTGTGCCGTCAGTTTAGTTGTTTTAGTAAGGATCTCCGGAGGGATATCTACTTTGCCGGTGTCATGCAAGAAGCTGGCGTATTTTAAACTTTGAATCTGTTTTTCATCAAGCCGCATCTGGCTTCCGATAGCCGTAACCAACCTGCTGAAATAAGGCGAATGGGTATATTCCTGCGGTACCCGCGTATCCAAAAGAGTCACCAGTGACTTGATGCTACCGAATACTATTTTCTGCTGCTCTTCATAAAGCTGGAGGTTCTTGATTCCTATAATGGATTGCTCTACCAACGTCATCAGGATATCCTGGTCAAACCTCTCGAAAAATGGCTTATTTTTAGCGCGCCGGATAACTATAATACCGATAAGGTCATCGGAAATTAACGGGGCTGCCAAAAGATGCCCTTTTCTAACAACCGAACTTGTCCTAAGGATCCTTTTTTCAATGGTATCGGTTATTTTTGCCTTTTTATCAGAGACGGACCTTTTTTTACTACTCACAAAACATCTAAGTATAGAGTATTTCTTAGACGGTTCCAGCATAGTTATAGTGCAGTAATCGGAATTGAGGATTTGAGAGATAAGTTTAGAAAGGCGGGTAATTAAATCTTTCAAATCATAGGTTGAGTTAACCAACCTGTAAATGCTGTGGATAGAGGAAATTAACGTCCTATACCGTTTCGTAGGGGGTAAATAGTTTTTTGTATTCATCTAAAGCGTACCTGTCTGTCATTGCTGCTAAATAATCAGCTACAACCCTTTTTATACCGTCCTTTTTTATTTTTTCCTGCACATCCAAAGGCAGCTGCCTGGGGTTGCCTACATATACCTTAAATAATTCCTGGATGAAACGCTTAGCCTTAATACTCATTCTTACTACACGGTAATGGTGATAGAGCCTATCCATCAAGAAAGATCTTAAGGGCTTCCTTAATTTTAGCATATTACCGCTAAAAGTAACTATTTTTTTACTAATTTTCCGGGCATCCTCACAAGTCTTAAGTTTCAGCTTAAGTACGTTCTGTTCGGTCTCGCGAATCAAATCAGTTACCTGCAGGTTAATTAAAGAACGAATAATAAGGTATTTTCTCTTTATTGGGGGTAAATACTGGTAGCGGTGGGATATATTCTTGTTGATCTCCCTCCATATCTCAAGGTTGGCCAGGTCGGATTCTTTAATCAGCTCCGAGGTAAGACCGTCATCAAGATCATGATTATCATAGGCGATTTCATCCGCTATATCAACTACCTGCGTCTCCAGGCTAGCAGAAGGATGTTTAGAGAACTCCCTTAGTTTTTCCGCAGCATCAAACGCAGTAGAATGCCTTATTATCCCCTCCCTTACTTCCCAGGTAAGGTTTAAACCCGGAAAATCGGGATACTTCTCTTCAAGATAATCTACTACCCTTAACCCGTGCAGATTATGGTTAAACCCGCCATTTTTGCACATCAACTCATTTAAGGCTTCTTCTCCGGAATGGCCAAAAGGAGTATGGCCTAAATCATGGGCTAATGCTATTGCCTCGGTAAGATCAACGTTTAAAGATAAGGCAGAGGCAATCGTTCTTGCAATCTGGGCTACCTCCAGGGTATGGGTAAGTCTGGTTCGATAATAATCTCCCTCATGATTAACAAAAACCTGGGTTTTATATTCCAGCCTTCTAAAGGCCGCCGAATGGATAATCCTATCCCTGTCTCTCTGATAATTAGACCGGTAAGGATGTTCTTCTTCAGGATAAACCCTTCCCCTGCTGCTTAAAGTCTTCATAGCATAAGGAGCCAGAATAATCTCTTCGAGTTCTTTGGTTTTTTTCTGGTTAATCATTTATTAAATCTTTATTATTTTAGTTTCAATTTCTTTGTTAATCTCTATTACCCCATAAGAGTTAAATTTACAGAAAAGTTTATCAAACGGGCTTCCGGGATTAAAAAATATAGTATCACCTATTTTCTCGTTAAAGGCAATGTGGGAATGCCCGAAGACAATCAAATCCAAATGATCGTTCTTAAAGGCATCCTTCAGAACATTTATTAAGCTAGCGGGAGCACCCCTGCCATGCATAATACCGATTTTAAAGCGGCCAACCCTAAAAACTTCCTTTTCAGGAAGCTGAGCTTTGAGTTCCAAAGAATCCATATTGCCGCAAACAGCCTTAATTTCTTTCGAGAACCCCTTAAGCTCCTTTAGGCAGTCCATATCGATAAAATC
>JAKQSG010000015.1 GCA_029563245.1 Candidatus Omnitrophota bacterium | reverse complement strand
TATTTTATGGATAATATGAAACGTAATTTTATCTTAGTTTTAGTTGCGCTGGTTATCGCTTGCGGGGTTTATGGATGCGCGTTATTAAATAAACCGATAGAGTTCGCAGGTGGAATTATCAATACCACATTTTCTTCTTCTTACTCCGGCCCAAAAGCCAGGATAATTATTGCGGATTTCGAGGTTATGACTTCCAAGGCAACGACTGAAATAAGTTCAAATCTGCGTGATCTTTTGACAGCCGAGATTTTGAAGAGCCAGAGGTTCCAGATAGTAACCTTGCCTAAAGGTGACGCGGAGAAGCCACTAGGCCTTATTATTGCAACTAAGCTTTTGGATTTCGAACCTTATAGCTCGGGTGGAAAATCCGGTATCGGCGGCGGCGGAAGCGCGGCCAGCGGCGCATTGGGGAGCCTTTTAGGTTCAGGTTTTAATAAGGCATACATTACTTTGAATATACGTATCGTTGATTTAAGGACTTCCAAGATATTATTTTCGGAGAGGATTAGCGGACAAGCGACCAGTGAATATGCTAGTGTAAAAGGGCGGAAACATATTAGTAATCTAGGGCAGGGCCTCAATGTCTATGCGGGTACATCTATGGAAGAAGCGATAAATAAGTGTATTTTAGAAGCAGTAAAATATATTGTACAAAAAGTTCCGGTAGAGTATTATAAAGGAGGGGAAGAGAATGGGAAAGCGTAAACGTAGAGGTAAACTTAACTGGCGTACCAAGAAGGCGAACCACGGAAGAAAGCCTAACCTAGGCTAGGTTATCGGCTTAAATCCGCACATTTATCCTGCCATATTCTTAAATAACTATGAGAGCAATTGCCTTAATTTCCGGCGGTTTAGATAGTATTCTTGCCGCAAAAGTGATAAAGATTCAGGGCATATCCATTGTTCCTTTGTATTTTAAGATTCCTTTCTGTCATCTTAAGGCGACAACTTACTCGGGTAAAGATCTGGATTCTTTCGTAAGATTAAGCTTAGGCGAAGAATTACGGAGAGTGGAAATTAATGACGAATTCTTAAAGCTTATCTTAAATCCTAGATATGGCTTCGGGTCTCACATGAATCCGTGCATTGATTGTAAGATACTAATGCTGCTTAAAGCTAAAGAGTTAATGCCGCAATTTGGCGCCCAATTTATCATAACCGGAGAGGTCTTAGGCCAGAGGCCTATGTCACAGCATAAACAGGCTCTTAAGGCTATAGAGAAAAAAAGCGGGCTTCTGGGGCTATTGCTCAGGCCGCTCTCTGCTAAACATATTGCTCCGACTATTCCTGAAGAGAAAGGTTGGGTAGACCGGGAGAGATTATTGAATTTCTCCGGGCGTTCGCGCAGGCCCCAGATGAAGCTTGCCAGGGAATTGAATATATCGGGGTATCCTAATGCTTCCGGGGGTTGTTTGCTTACTGACCGCCAGTTCTCTCTAAGGCTTAAAGACCTTATTGAGCATAAAACTATGGATCTAAGAAATATCGATTTCTTAAAGATTGGCAGGCATTTTAGGCTTAATCCTAAAGGAAAATTAGTTGTTGGCCGGGATGAAAAAGAAAATATAGAGTTAGAGAAGCA
>JAKQSG010000001.1 GCA_029563245.1 Candidatus Omnitrophota bacterium | reverse complement strand
TAAAAATATTATTTACATGTTTTCCGGAGTAGGCTGTGGTATTATGATTAATGGAGAAGTTTACCGCGGTACTAAAGGATACGCCGGAGAAGTTGCCGTTTATAATTATAAGGAACAGGGCGCGTTCAATTGCGAAATAGGCCAGGATTGTTTTATTAAGCGTTGGGAGACGGATTTGGGGATCGTTGATTATGTAAGAAACCGTTATATTAAAGAAAACAAAAATATAGATGGGTTAGATTTAAAAACAGTATTTAATTCGGCGCACTCCGGGGATATTATAGCAAGAGAAGCTCTTCTTCTCGCGGCAAAAAGATTAGGTATAAAGATTTCTTATTTGGTAAACCTCTTAAACCCCGAGGTAGTGGTTTTAGGCGGCGGTTTTGAAGATGCCGGAGAAGATTTTATCAAACAAGTTAACGTTACTGTAAAAGATTGGGCTTTTAGAGATGCGACTGAGGATTTAAGAATAATTTATTCCAGTCTCAAGGAGAATGCCGTAGCCTTAGGCGCGGCAAGCCTTATCATGCAGAAGATTTTTGCTCAATTATAATTAAGAGGAGGTCAAATGGAACAAAAGGCAAAATTGATTATTGTCGGCCTTATCGGCGTAACGGTAATCTGTCTTTTTCTTTTTATACAGGCTTTAGGGGGAAAGCAGCAGTTGACGCGCGAACGCGATGACCTCAAGGCTGAGAATACCAGCCTGACTGCCAAGGTTGAAAAGCTCTCTATAAATCTACGCGGCTATGAAGAGAGAATAAGGTCTTTAAGTACCGACTTAGATAAAGTCTCTCAGGAAAAAGCCGAACTTGACAGAAAATATGAACTAGTTAAGAAGGAGAGGGAAACTTTAGCGGAGCATATCAAGAAACAGAAGCAGAATGAGTCCGGGCCTTCAGGCCAGGAATCGCAAAGCTATGCTCCTAAGACCGACGATGCTTATTGGGCGGGGATATTAAAGGCAAAGACCGAACTTGAATTCCAGCTTGGCACTGTCCGTAATGAACTCAGGACCCTGCAGATTAATAATGAACAACTGCAGAGGGATAAGAGCACTTCCGAGATAGAATTAAATAATTTAAAGCGGGAGAAGGCTGATTTAAGCCGCCAGTTGGATTACAATAAAAAATTATTGGATAGCATCGCCCAGGAACTGGTCAGGGAGAAAAACGATAAGACCCAGATCCAGAATAGCTATAAGACGATCCATAATGAAAACGCGATCTTAAGCCGGCAATTGTCGAGTTTAAATACCCGTAAGGTAAACTTAGAGAGGAATATCCAGGAGTTAAACGAGGATAAGAATCTTCTTAAGCGCAGGATCTCCGAGATGGAGTCAATGCTCACCGATAAGTTGACCCAGATCAACGGCCTTAAAGGCAGGATTGAAAACGTCAAGTCCGGTGCCGCTCCGGTTGAAGAGAAGCAGGAATCAATAGAGCTGCCTGCCATAGTGGTTAAGCCTCAGGTTAGTGCTTCCGGTACGCAAGAACCGCAAGGGGCTACTCTGATGGGTAAGGTTATGGCGGTTAATAAAGATAATAATTTCGTGATCATCGATTTAGGAGATGAGGCAGGGCTTAAAGTAGGAGACTCTTTAAGAGTATACCGCGCGGACAAGCCTATTGCTAATATCGAAGCCA
>JAKQSG010000129.1 GCA_029563245.1 Candidatus Omnitrophota bacterium | reverse complement strand
CCCAAAAAGGGCACTCCAGCCTCTTAGATAAAAAAGGCTGGTTCGTGCTCAAGGCGGAGTGATCCGCTTATTAAACAAAAAACCCTAAAGGTATTTTAGGGTTTTGTTTAACCTCCCTGGCAGCCCCTCTTTCCTGCTTTTGCAGGATAGGTAGCTTTGCGCCCCAAGATTACTCTTGGTTTACCTTTTGCAGTAGGTCACGCTTAACTATTTGTATTAAAAGTATACCATTTTTCAGCCTTTTTTCAAGCCCCTGGGCCTTAAAACTCTCCGGGGCCACTCCCTATTCCGGAGTAAACTTCTCCGATCCTCACCTTAATCACCCCTTTTCTTTCATCCGCTATCTTGGAAAAAGCATTCCGGCTCAAATCGATAATCCTTCCTCTTCTGAAAAGATAAGCTGCCGGCCCGAAATCGTTATGTCTGACTTCCACGCACTTATTATTCTCAAGATTGCAGACAAGATAGTATTTGCCGAAGCCTCTTTTACGCATCGCAGCGGTAAATTGCCCTTTTTTATACCTCTCTCCGGAAGCAGTTAAACGGGGGTTATACCAGGTAGCCAGCCCGGTTGAAGGATAGATACCTGTCACAGGCCTGTTGTCCTGGCAACCACAAGCCAGAATAACAAAAATTAATAATGAGCTATACCACTTCATAAGGCCATTATACCCCAAATCATCTAACCGATAAAGAGAATCCCAAGCCCTTACGGGCTTGGGATTTTCTTTAAAACTACAACTTAATTTTATCTTAGGCTTTTTTCTTACCGAGTAAAAAATAGAGGACCATACCAATTAAAGGAAGAATAAGAATCAGGAGAACCCAAAGCACTTTTTTGCCCGTATCCATCGCGCTTTTCAAGACATCTACAATTGCTATGATATCCAGGACCAGGACCACTACCCCTAAGAATGTGCCCATACTCCCTCCTTTTTTGCCCATCTTAATAACACAAACGCCGCTTAACCCGGCATCTTTATTATACCGCGGTCAGCAAAAAATCAACTTAAATTTTATTTACAGCAGGTATTGCTGCCTTTGGTAATCTTTTTGATTATCCCGCTGATAATAAAACAGGCGATACCAAGGAATATAGCTAAATTATCCGAAATAGGTAAAATATCAAAAGCTGCCGCCAGAAGCAGCAATATCCCCACGCCGCATAAGATCGAATTACAGATACATGCTTGCTTATTCTCCATCTCTTCCTCCTTTAGTTTTACCTGCACTTATTAAGAATGAAAAAAATAAACACAACTTCTAAAAGGCAAGTTCGGCCTGAGGTATCGTATCGGAACACAGGCAAATTGCTTGCCGGAGATTGTTTTGTGCATCCCTATCCTATGGTCGTAAACAGGACAGAAATATTTCCCGGACTCATCTTTCCTTAATTCCTCGCAGGGATCACCGTCAAGCGCGCCGCAACAAGCTCCGCATCTTTTGCAAAGCGCCTCATACTCTGCTTCCTCTTTCTCCTGTTTTCTCGCGTACGCCGCTTCATCCATAAATATATTATACTCCTTAAATTACCATAAGCAACAGTCAAACACCTTAATCTCTTATCCATTGCAGCCATTTTTGCGGAGCTAAAATAATCTCAAGTTAAAAAAGCTTGGTATTAATTATTATGTTTCCAGAATTACAAACTTTTTGCTTAGCGAAGCTATTATCGTTAT
>JAKQSG010000118.1 GCA_029563245.1 Candidatus Omnitrophota bacterium | reverse complement strand
ATCAAGGCCTCAGGCGAGGCAGATAGTCAGGCATAATTTTATCTTTGTCAACGGCAGGAGGGTTAATATCCCCTCTTTCTTAATTGACAAAGATGACCTTGTCCAATTAAAGGCTAAGGATAAGGCCTTGACTAAGATTAAGGATAATCTGGAGCTTTCTAAGGAGAGGTCTATACCTAGCTGGATTAAATTCAATGCCGCTGATTATTCTGCGCAGGTCTTAAGGCTCCCTGAAAAAGAAGATATTCAGCAGAACATACAGGAACAGTTAATAGTCGAGTTGTACTCTAAGTAAGCATTAGATTTATTTAAGGAGGAAATAGATGGGTATAAAATGGAGAGATTTTCAGCTACCAAAAAGGTTAGAGTGTGAGGAGTCCAGCTATACTAATACTTACGGGAAATTTTCCGCAGCTCCTTTTGAGAGGGGCTATGGGGTGACTTTGGGAAGTTCTCTAAGAAGGGTTTTGCTTTCTTCTATTGAGGGCAGTGCTGTTACCAGTATTAAGATCAGCGGGGTGTCGCATGAATTTTCATCTATTCCCGGGGTTTTAGAGGATATCCCGGAATTAATTCTTAATATTAAGAGCATTGTTTTGAATTCTCATTCAAAGATACCTAAGGTTATTACGATCTCAGCTAAGTCTAAGGGCGAGATTAGGGCTAAGGATATTGAAACTGACGATACAATTGAGATAATCAACCCGGACCTTTACATAGCAACTTTGACCAAGGATACCAAGCTTAACATCGAGATGGAAGTTTCCCGCGGGCGCGGGTATATAACCGCCGAATTAAATAAGAAAGAAGAGAAATCGGTGGGTTTGATACCTGTTGATGCTATATTTACCCCCATTAAAAAGGTGAACTTCTTCGTGGAGAATACGCGCGTAGGACAGCGCACTGATTATGATAAACTGATTGTAGAGATTTTTACTAACGGGGCAATCAGCCCTAAGGATGCGCTTCTCTACGCCTCAAATATACTCCAGAGGCATCTGGATATCTTTGTAAATTTCGGACAGCTTCCTGAGGATATAGCAGAGGAAGAGCCGGAGATGACTAAAGAGGAGACGGCTTTATACGAGAAGCTGAGATTGCCGATTTCCGAGCTGGAGTTATCTGTACGCAGCTCTAATTGTTTAAGAGAGGCGGGTATTAAGACTATCGCTGATTTAGTTAAGAGGGCGGAGGAAGAGATGCTGGGCTTTAAGAATTTCGGCAAGAAATCACTGACGGAAATTAAAGAGTTACTCATGGTTATGGGTTTGACCTTGGGGATGCAGGTAGACTCCAAAAAACTAAAGAAGGCTTAAAAGAGATGAGACACGCAGATTCCAGGCATCAATTAAACCGTTTTACCAGTTGGCATAAGGCTACTTTGAAAAGCCTTGCTAGAAGTATGGTTATTTATCAGGGGATTGAAACCACGATGGCAAGGGCTAAAGCAGTCAGGCCCTTAGTTGAAGAATTGGTTTCCTTAGCTAAGAAAAACACCTTAAGTGGTAAGCGCCAGGCCTTTAAGGTTTTAGGCTCTCACCAGTTAGTGGCTTTACTCTTTGATAAAGTAGGCCCGCTTTTTGAAAAAAGGAGTAGCGGTTTTACCAGGATTATTAATCTTAAAAGGCGCAGGGGGGATAATGCCCAGATGGTGCTTTTTGAGTTAACCGAGAGAAAGCTTAAAGAGCCTAAAAAGCGTAAGAAGGCTAAGGAGGAAGTACCGGCTATCAGAGAAGAAGTTTCCGGCGAGTCTTCGCAAAAGTCAAGTCCTGAGGCCAAGCAGAAGGAAACAGCAACGTTGCAAAAAGAGAGAAAGGATGATCTTAAAAAGCCCGCCAAGAAATTCCTGGGAGGCATAAAGAAAATTTTTAAGAAAGAAAGAGACTCCTTATA
>JAKQSG010000107.1 GCA_029563245.1 Candidatus Omnitrophota bacterium | reverse complement strand
CTACGCTTGATGAGCCACAGCAGTATTTCTTTAACGGCAAGGGTACGGTTACCTTTAGGATATTTAAAAACAAAGATACTAAGGAGGTAAGTTTTATTCTTTCCAATGACGGCCCGGGTATTCAGGAAAGTATTATGTCTGGATGGATTAAGGGAGTATTCGAATCTAGCAAGAATGAGATTAATAATCCCGATGATGCCCCCAGGTATTTTGGTAAAAGAGGTCAGGGGGTTTTTAAGCTCTTAAATGATGCCCTAAGGACAGGGTATTCGGTTACCTTTATTACCCAGCCTACCGCAGGCGCCTTCGGCAGGATTTTTAAACAAAATCTTCGAGGAGAAAAAGAAATAGTGGAGAATTTTTTAAGGGGTACTGCAGGCACAGATTTAGTCCTTACCTTTCCTGCAGGCAGCATAGAAGGAGATAGCATTCTGCAGGATCCGGGAGGGATTGATTTTCGTAGCCTGCCGATAGCAATAGATGTTGTGGAAAATACAGGCACAGGGAAAATACCAACTGTTTTTCTCTCTCCGCAAACTAAACTTAAGCTGAATATGGAGTGGGAGGAGATTGCGCTTATGTTTGATGCGGGGATAATCCCTTCAACCGAAAGGATACGCGGTTATTTGATAAGCTGTGCTGACGCAGGATCTTTAGAAGAGACCGGCAAGGTAATATCTTTTATAGCCGATATACTGCGGGAAGAAGAATCCCGTGGCTACAATACGGAGAAATCCCTTAAAGAGATACTTGTACTTTTGGAGTCGGAGGGTAATATTCAGAGGGTAAAAGAAGCATTGATTAATATAGGAGTTAGCCCGGCAGATCCTAAAAGGGGTGCTTTCCTTTAACCTACCGGTATAAAGGCCAACCTTAAAAGCGCCCCTTGATTTTATTATTTTCCTTGAGAATGCCCCGTATTAGTGTTAAAATTTCTTTATGATTATAACAGAGCAAAAACCTATTCAGGGCATTGTAGATAGCTTAAGAGAGTACTCCAGGATATTTATTATCGGCTGCGGTGAATGTGCCACTGCCTGTAAAACTGGAGGAGAGGCAGAGGTTCTTAAGATAAAGAAAGAGCTGGAGTCTGCGGGTAAGGTTGTAACCGGAAGCTGTGTACCCTCTGCTCCCTGTATCGCGGCTAAAATGAAAACGGAATTATCAAAAAACATAAAATTCCTGAAAGAGGCAGAGGCAGTCTTAGTTTTGGCTTGCGGATTGGGAGTCCAATCGTTTAAGGATAATGATAGGTTGGGTTTAGCGGTATTCCCTGCCCTGAATACATTATTCGGGGCGGTAATGGATTCAAAGGGTAATTTTTTTGAAAAATGTTCCATGTGCGGAGAATGCGTTTTAGATATAACCGGAGGAATTTGTCCGGTTACCCTTTGCGCAAAGGGCCTGCTAAACGGGCCATGCGGGGGGATGGATAAGGGCAAGTGTGAAGTAGACAGAGATCAGGACTGTGCCTGGGTCCTAATCTACAAAGAATTAGAAAAAAATAACAAGCTGGCATCTCTTAAGGAGATACGCGCCCCTAAGGATTTCAAGAAATCAGGCAAGCCTCATAAATTAGTTATGGCGAAATAATTAAGCTTAAGAATTAAGGAGTATAGATAAGTGGATACACAGTTGCCTTATAGCGAGAAAGTAATGGATCATTTTACTAACCCCAGGAACGTGGGGGAGATTATCGATGCCAGCGGGGTTGGTACTGTAGGTAATCCTGTCTGCGGCGATGTAATGAAGATGTATCTGAAAATAGAAGGCGATACAATAGTGGATGTTAAATTTAAAACTTTTGGCTGCGGGGCGGCCTTAGCCACAAGCTCGATGGTTACCGAGATGGTTAAGGGAAAGTCCATAGCAAAGGCATTAAAGGTTACCAATAAGGCGGTTGCCGAGGCCTTAGGTGGTCTTCCTCCAGTTAAGATGCATTGTTCCGTTTTGGCAGAAGAAGCGCTTCGCTCGGCCTTAAAGGATTATTATAAAAGGCAAGGTTTGCCCGTACCCTTTGATGATAAAGAGCATACTCATGAAGGGGAAAAGTGTGTCTAAGATAAAAAGCGTGTGGTTGACAAAGCATAAGATACGTAGTAAAATTCTAGATAAGTTAAAAAAACAGAAGGAGGAGGACCGTAGTAAAAAAAGCTTTTTAATTAAGGAGAAACTTTTAAAAGATCCGGTTTTTAAGAAAGCAAAGAGAGTGATGTTTTACATCGCCTTTAAGGGCGAGGTAGAGACTAGAGAGATGATAGAAACAGCTAAAAGATTAGGTAAGATTATTGCCGTACCAGTGTGTATAAAAAATAGAACGTCTTTGAGGCCGGCCCTATTAGATTCCTGTGCGCATCTAAAAAAGGGCCCTTATGGAGTATCTGAGCCTGTAGTAAGCCGTTATTTGGCCCTGAAGGACTTGGATTTAGTGGTCACCCCGGGTTTGGCATTCGATAAAAAAGGAAACCGCCTTGGCCGGGGGAAGGGTTATTATGACCGCTTCTTAAGCAAAATA
>JAKQSG010000106.1 GCA_029563245.1 Candidatus Omnitrophota bacterium | reverse complement strand
GGCTTGCCAGAGCGCTAAAGATAAAACCTGACGAATTACTAAAATAACTACCCAAATTACTTAATTCTAAGTAAATTAATAAATCAAATCTTATTTAAACAAGAATACCGCGGTTATTAGCCGCGGCACTTGCCTTAACGCTAAACTAACTTAGTAAGATCGCCGATGTGACTTATACCAACCATAAGGCACCAAGCCATCAGGTGTCGGATAAATCGGGTCAGTCGAACCATCTGGCTTTATCGGAAACGGACCTCCGGCAAAACCAAATGAGAAACCATTGTCATTAGATATGCGAACCGCTAGCTCTAAAGCATCCAGTCCATCGTCGTGCCGACCCTTAGGGAAATATCTGCCTTCCTCTAAAAGCTGCCGGTGCTTCTTGCTAAATTGTAAGTTACTACTTTTAATACGCGGCCGCAAAGATTGGATTCTTGCAACCTTATCATCCTTATTAATAACTGCTTCCAGAGGAATGTAAATCCCCGCCTCCTCTCCTTTTTTCCTAACAAGATCCACAAGAACCCGTTGGAATTGATTACTCTCAATACCAAAATTAACAAATTTATATCTTAAGTGATAGGCTAGAATATCATCGACTATCTTTTCAATTGGCCGGCGCTCTATATCAGCTACTATGATATATAGCGTCTTAGAGATTTCGTCTTTTGCCAATACAACAATAGCCGAAAAATCACCCTTAACCGTGCTTAACCCAAGGCTCGGATCACATGCGCCGTAAAACCTAACGTTATCGCCCAATGACTTTAGTAAATCGTCAACTGACCTACCAGATCCATCCCAATATACGATATTGTCCATATCGAAGAGACAATCCCGAAGATTAACCGGTGTATTCTGGAATTCCGAGAGGAAACTAAACTCATTTTCTTGCCGCGTTTCCATGAGTTTATCCAGGCTATACCTCTTATCCCAAAGAAGCACAGCCCCTTCATCCATCTCTATCTTATTTTCTTGGTAATATTGCCGGGCTGCTACAGGGCCACTCGCCCCATTAAACTCTATTTTATGGTTATATATGTTAGCCCATTTATCATCCCATAGATCCATACGCTTAGGCCAAGTCACAATAGCAGAATATACCTTCTTCATCCACGCTGGATACTCGTCTGGACAGACATATTCACTTAAAAGGCTGTAGGGATGATAAAGGTTACCAATAAAAATATAATTGGTATTCTCGGAGCCGACTTTGAGGACCGACTTCTCATACCAGTCTTTCATCTTATCTCGTGATTCTACTCCAAAGGTATTCTCGGAATCTTCTAAATCATCGGCTAGAACTAAAGTTGGCCGAGCTGTTCCAAACCGCCGCCCACGAATCTGCTGTCCTGAACCTAGCGCCAAAACTAAAACTTTATTTCTGGTAATTATATCTGCCTGCCTCCAACGTAACAGTTTAAGCTTACCGCCTGATTCAAATATTTCCGGGAAATCCAGCTTTAGCAATTCATTTTCCATCAATTCCTTCTTAATGTTATCTAGTATCTGAATTGCCTGCGAAGATGTATTCGAAATAATCACAATAAACTGTTCTTTCGAATAGCAGATACAGTAAACTACGTAGATTAGGGTAATCATAGTGCTCTTTCCGAAATAGCGCGGAGCAGCAATAGCAATCTTCTTACCTCTTTCAGCGGTTGCAGCCTCAAGTATGCGGTATATCTCAAGATGAGCCGCAGATAACTCATATTCCAGGTGATGCTTCATATATATCTTTGCGAACGCTAGCAACGATTTACTGCCTGCTTGCCTTCTTAGCCTTGATAAGTCACTTACAATATTATTTCTCATTTTGAACCTCCTTTATATCATTTAAATTATTCTTATTATT
>JAKQSG010000082.1 GCA_029563245.1 Candidatus Omnitrophota bacterium | reverse complement strand
CCGGTAGCTCTTTGGGCAGTATTATTACGGGAACCATGGGGAAACAAATCCAATTAGAGATTATCGGTCATTCTTTTGAAGATACCGATGCCCTGGCGCAAAAAATAAAGGAAATTATGGAAAAAACGCCCGGCGCAATAGATGTAAGCATTTCCCGAGAATTGAACCGGCCAGAGCTAAGAATAGAAGTTTATCGGGAAAAGGCAGCGGCTTTGGGCCTGGATATGCGCACTATTGCCGACAGCGTAAAGACCTTTGTCGAGGGAGATACAGCTACCAAATACCGCGAAAAAGGAGAAACCTACGATATTTATGTGCGCCTGGAAGAGCGCTTCCGCGCCAAACCCGAAGATGTGGAAAGCCTCTCCATAGTTTCGCCTTTTACCGGCAAGCAGATTAGATTAAGTACTGTTGCCAGGGTTTATGAGACCGCGGGCCCTATTGAGATTGAGCGCAAAAACCGTGAAAGAGTGCTTAGGGTAGAATGTAATACTTACAAGCGCTCAATGGGCAAGGTCATCGAGGATATTAAGAATGACCTGCAGAAGATAATCATACCTTCGGATATTGTAATAAATTTTGGCGGCGAAGCGGAAGAGCAGGGAAAGGCATTCAAGGATTTGACTCTTCTTTTGCTGTTAGGCATTGCTTTGGTATATATGGTTATGGCCGCGCAATTTGAATCTTTATTGGACCCGTTTATAATTATGTTTTCCATACCCTTTACTTTTACCGGAGTAATTTTGGGATTTGTTTTAACCCAAACTACGTTGAGCGTAATAACCTTCTTAGGCATGGTTATGCTTATGGGTATAGTGGTTAACAATGCTATAGTTTTGATAAGTTATATCAATATCCTGCGCGTCCGCGGATTCTCTATGTTGGATGCGGTAACCATCGGAGGTAAAGAGAGGTTAAGGCCGGTGCTGATGACTACGATTACCACCATAGCAGGACTCTTTCCTTTGGCTCTTTCTACAGGAGAGGGCTCGGAGGTTTGGCAGCCGCTAGGTATTACTATGCTCGGAGGGCTTACTTTATCTACGTTAATTACTATGTTTTTTGTGCCTACACTTTATGCGGTATTTGAGGCGAAGATTAGAAAGAATGGAGGCAAAAAGAAATGATGAATATGGTGATGATTGCCTATAATGAAGCGATTGATGATGAAGTAATGGAGGTCATGGAGAATTGCGGCCTTAAGAATTACACCAAGATAAAAGGAGTTTTTGGCAGAGGCGCAACCAGCGGCACGCATTTAGGCACTGATATCTGGCCCGGCAGGAACAATATTTTATATACCGCCTGTCAAGATATTGAAGCAAAGCAGTTTGTTTCCTGTATTAAAGAATTGCGCAAGAAATTGGGCAAAGAAGGCGTAAAGGCGTTTGCCTGGAGTCTGGATGAGATAACATAGAGGAAGCCGAATGAGAATCGGCAGGGTGCGCAAAGCTACGTTATTAATCAGTGCCATTCTTGTCTTGCTATTTTCGGGATTCAGGGAAGAATGACATTCGCTTTTTTGGTTTTGGGTAGATATAGGTCATGATTATCATTTTATCGTTAAAGAGAAAATGCGGATTATCGTCGCTATAATTGCCGTAGCCTAAGATCGGAAGAGCGTCGTGTAGGGAAAGAGTGT
>JAKQSG010000075.1 GCA_029563245.1 Candidatus Omnitrophota bacterium | reverse complement strand
ACGATGCGATTGCGGTAAACAGCTGGCCAAGGCTATGCAGGCTATAGCTTCCGAGGGTAAAGGTGCCATACTCTATATGAATCAGGAGGGCAGGGGGATCGGCCTTGTAGAAAAAATTAAGGCCTATAAGCTTCAGGATAAAGGCCTGGATACGGTTGAGGCAAATGAGGCCTTGGGCCATAAGGCTGACTTAAGAGACTATGGCATAGGTGCACAGATTCTGGTGGATTTAGGGATAAAGAACATAAGGCTTTTTACTAATAATCCGCGTAAGATTATAGGCCTGGAGGGCTACGGGCTTAGGGTTGTTGAGAGGGTGGCTCTAGAGATTAGGCATAACCCCTCGAACTATAAATATCTAAAAACAAAAAAAGAAAAATTAGGGCATAATCTCAATATTGATTAAAAAAGGAGGCGAGAGATGAGTAAAGTAATAGAGGGCAACCTAATTGCCAAGGGTAAAAAGTTTGGCATTATTGCTTCGCGTTTCAATGATTTTATGACTAAGGAATTGGTCTCAGGTTGTAGCGATACCCTTTTAAGGCACGGGGTTTTGGAGCAGGATTTAACTATCTCCTGGGTTCCGGGGGCATTTGAGATACCCCTGGTTGCCCAAAAGATGGCCAAGACTAAGTCATACGATGCCATTATTTGTTTAGGGACAGTTATCAGGGGGGCAACGCCTCACTTTGATTACATTGCTTCAGAGGTAGCCAAAGGCATAGCCAAGGCTTCTTCTGACTCGGGTATCCCGGTAATCTTTGGGATTATCACCGCCGACACTATTGAGCAGGCAGTTGAGAGAGCAGGATCTAAAGACGGTAATAAGGGTCGTGATGCCGCGCTTTCCGGGATTGAAATGGTAAATCTTCTGGAGAAGATCAAATAATGCGTAAACGTAGTCTTGCCCGTGAATTTTCCCTACAAGTCCTCTACCAGCTTGATATTACCAAGGATTCTCCCGAGGATGCGTTGGGTAATTTTTGGTCGGCTCAGTCTCAAGAAGAGACTGACGAAGAGTTAAGGGCTTTTACCTCTAAGCTTGTTAAGGGGGTTATTCTTCATCTTGATGAGATTGATAAAAAGATCTCTCAGTACGCCCAGAACTGGCAGCTTAAGCGCATGGCGGTAGTAGACAGGAATATAATGCGGATGGGCTGTTTTGAGCTTATATATTGCGATGATATCCCCTCTAAGGTATCTATTAATGAAGCCGTTGAGCTAGCCAAGAAATTCTCCGGGTTAGATGCAGGCAAGTTTGTTAATGCGATTTTAGATAAAGTTAAGATAGAGCAGAATAAGTGAAATTTGCCGACTTGCATCTACATACCAATTATTCAGACGGGACCTATACCCCAAAAGAGCTGGTTGAGAAGGCTGTTAAGGCAGGGCTTTCCTGTATTTCTATAACTGACCACGATACCGTAGGGGCTATCTCCGAGGCCATGGATGTAGCCGATTCTTTAGGGATTGAGATCTTACCCGGGATAGAGATTAGCTGTGAGTATGAATTGCGTGAAGTGCATATATTGGGGTACCTGATAGACCATAAATCAGCAGCACTATTGAAAAGGCTGGAAACCTTAAAAGAAAATCGTATCAACCGTATATACAAAATAACTGAAAAGTTAAATGCCCTTGGTATTAATCTGAGAGCAGATGATGTCTTTAGTGTCGCCAATGGCGCTACCGTTGGCAGGCTGCATGTTGCTCGGGCAATGGTATTAAAGGGTTTTGTTAAAACAGTTTCTGAGGCTTTCAATAGATTTATCGGTGATAATGGCCCGGCATTTAGTTTGGGCTTCCGTTTTACCCCTGAAGAGGCTATAAAATTTATTCGCGATAATGCGGGGGTTGCGGTTCTGGCGCATCCTTATGTAATCGAGAATGAAGAATTGATATTTAAGTTTATAGGTTTAGGGCTTACGGGATTGGAGGTTTATTATCCCGAGCATTCACAGGGAGAAATCAATTTTTATTTGGGCCTGGCCAAAGAGCATAACCTGCTTGTTACCGGAGGCTCTGATTGCCACGGAAGCGCAAAGCCGCAGGTACGTATTGGTTCGATTAAAATACCTTATGACCTGGTAGAGAAGATGAAAGAGGCAAGAGAGAGATTGTCATGATAAAAAGCCCTGAATATTATATGACTTTAGCTATGCGGCTTGCCCTGAAGGGAAAGGGTAAAACTTATCCTAATCCTATGGTTGGGGCATTAGTTGTAAATAAGGGTAAGATTATTGGGAAAGGGTTTCATGCGAAAGCGGGTTTTCCTCATGCGGAGATTGTAGCTTTAGATGAGGCTGGAATCTTAGCAAGGGGGGCTACGCTTTATGTTACCCTGGAGCCGTGTGCTCATTTTGGGCTTACCCCTCCCTGTGTAAACAGGATTATAGAAAGCCGTATAAGAGAGGTAGTTGTGGGAATGGTTGATCCTAACCCCGTCAATAATGGCAAGGGTATTGCAATATTGCGGCAGTTTGGGGTTAAGGTTAAGGTGGGCTTCTTAGAGGATAAGCTAAGCCGGATGAATGAAGTTTTTGTAAAATACATAACCAAGAGGCTTCCCTTTGTAACAGTCAAAGTTGCCCAATCATTAGACGGCAGGATTGCTACCAGGACAGGAAATTCCAAGTGGATTACATCTGACAGCTCGCGTTCTTTTGCCCACCGTATACGTGAAGATTTTGATGCTGTCATGGTGGGGGTTAATACGGTATTAAGGGATAACCCTAAGCTTAATTCATGGTTCTCAAAAAAGCAGCCAGCAAAGATTATCGTAGATAGCCAATTAAGTACCCCGCAAGACTCAAATATTTTTTCCAAAGGTGCTTCGGTTATAATCGTCACCTTGCCTGTGAAGCCCGGGTTAGAGACGGATAACAGAAAGATAATTGAGCAGAAGGCCCGTATTCTTGAGGTCAAGGAGAAGGATGGCCAGATAAACCTTAAGGATATGTTTAAGAGGCTGCTAAAGGAAGGCATTTTTAATGTTCTGGTTGAAGGCGGCGGCACCCTAAACGGCTCGCTCTTTGATGACGGTTTAGTGGATAAGGTGATGTTTTTTATTTCTCCGAAGATTATCGGAGGAAAAGATGCGATTAGTTCGGTGATGGGGCAGGGGGTTGTGCGCGTTGAGAGGTCTATAAAATTAAAAGAATTAAAATCAAGG
>JAKQSG010000038.1 GCA_029563245.1 Candidatus Omnitrophota bacterium | reverse complement strand
AAACCTTTTTTTTCTGCATCCTCAATCATTGCCGCCCCAATCCTATCCTTAACGCTAGATAAAGGATTAAAGAACTCCAATTTTACGTATATAGTAGCCTCTAATCCCCTGGCAAGTTTATTAAGCCTGACAAGAGGAGTATTCCCAATAGTCTTAGATATGCTGGATTTTATATTCATATTTTAAATCTGATAAACTAGGTTTTCGCTGAGGCCAGAAGCCTTCTTTGCTAATTCCTCGAAATTAATCCTATCGATAATTCTAGTAGTTGCCTCATTAACCTGAACCCATATATTCCTAAAAACACAAGTTGACGAATCTTTACAGCCGTTATATGCTTTGCTAATACAAGCTATTGGTTCGGTAGATCCTACGATAAACCTTACAACTTCTCCCAGGGTTATCTGAGAAGGATCCTTAGACAAAAGGTACCCTCCTACATTACCCCTACGGCTTTCTACAAACCCCCCCTTTTTAAGTTCAGACAATATTTGTTCCAAAAACTTTATCGGAATATCCAGACGCCTAGCTAATCCGGGGACTGAGACAGGATCAGCCCCATAATTAATAGCTAAATTTAACATTGTTTTTAGGGCATAGTCAGCTTTATAAGTAATACGCATAATTATCCTCTATCTATATTATCCCTATTATTATAGTATAGTATAAACAAATATTTCCCTTTGTCAAGTATTTTTATAAATATCCTAGTTCCTGCTTATATAATTGAACGCACCTAAGGAAGCTTTTGAGCCTTCACCTGCGGCAATAATGATCTGCTTTTGCGCAACATCAGTAACATCCCCTGCCGCGAATATGCCAGGAATGCTGGTTTCATTATAAGAATTGATCTTAATTTCCCCATACGGATTCTTTTCCACATCTTTTATGAATCCGGAATTGGGCATAAGCCCAATCTCCACGAATATCCCCTGCACAGATATTTCTTCTTCTTTTGCCAGGGAGATAAGCCTTATTTTCTCTACAAATTTATCCCCCAGCACTGCGCTTATTTGAGAATTGTTCTTTATAACTACGTTCCCGGCAGACTCGACTTTCTGCCTCATAATTAAATCTCCGCCTAAACTCAGGGCATTGTTAATTATAAAAACCTTACGGGCGATTTTTATTAATTGCAGCGCTGCATCTAAGGCAGAATTACCTCCGCCGATTATTGCCACATCCTTCCCGGCAAAAAGCGGGCCATCACAAGTAGCGCAATATGTAAGCCCCTTATTCTTAAATTCTTTTTCTCCCGGCACGCCCAGCTCTCTTGATCGTTTTCCAGAAGCAATAATTACAGTTTTAGATTGATACTCGCCCTTAAGCGTCCTAACTAAAATATTCTTGCCTAGCTTACTAACTTCTATGACTTCTTCCTTCTCTTTTACCGGAATATCGTATTTTCGCATATGTTCTTCGAACTTCTGCGCAAGCTCAGGACCGCTGATAAACTGGTAACCGGTATAATTCTCAATATCCCCGCTCCAGGCCGCCTGCCCCCCGATATCTCCGGTTAAAACCAAGAAATCCATCTTCTTACGCGCAGCATATACTGCTGCAGTAATCCCTGCAGGCCCGGCACCGATTATAATTAAATCGTACATTCTTTTTGTTGGTTATTGACAGTTACTAATTTTGTCTTGGGCTAGCCCCCTGCGGTAAAGATCCTGCTAGCGATACTATTGCAACCCCAAGGATTGTTTAATTCTATCTTTATCGAAACCGACAATAATTTCCCCCTCAATATCTAAAACCGGGACACCCATCTGCCCGGATAATTTGACCATCTCATCGGCTTTTGCCTGGTTAGAACCAACATCATAATCTTCAAAAACAATATTATTATCCTTAAGAAATTGCTTAACCCTTATACACCAAGGGCATGTCGAAGTGCTATACACTTTAACGTTTTTTGCCATTTACCTCCCCTTTCTAAATATTCCCCTTTATTTCCGTCAATTCCTTAAGGTGTCCTTTTTCCTGCTCGATTAAATAATCTATTATTTTCCTTTCGGAATCAGGAACAATTTTCTTTATTCCTTCATAAAAAATAATGGATTCTTTTTCAAAGATTATTGCTTTTGCCAACGCCTCATTATCATTTCTGATGGCGCTAGCTATCGCCCTTCCCGTATTTTCTTTGGTAAAAACGTGCTCACTGGCAAGGGCATTCATATAGGCAAAATAATCATCCGAAACCTGGCCTTCTCCCTTTGGACTATCAGCTTTCTCTAAAATCCCCTGAAAGACCTTGATATGTTTTTCTTCCTCCCCCGCTAAAAACTTAAAAACTTCCTGCACCCTGATATCTTTTGATTGCCCCGCAAGGGCAGTATAAAAATCTCTTCCATTCTTCTCAATCCTAATCCCAATCTCTACTATTTCGCTTCCCG
>JAKQSG010000024.1 GCA_029563245.1 Candidatus Omnitrophota bacterium | reverse complement strand
GCCGGAGGGTTTAACCTGCAAGCTGCATTTTCTACCGGTTATCTTGCCGGAGAAAGCGCTGCTTTATGAAAAGAATATATTTAGCTTCGAAGTCTAAGGCAAGGTCAGAGCTTCTTAAAAAGCTGGGATTTAGGTTTAAGGTTATCTCAAGCAAGGTCAAGGAGAAGAGAAACCTAAAAAAGCTTTCTTATGCCGGTCTGGTTAAAGAAAATGCCTTAAAAAAGGCGCAGTTTGTTGCGGGTAAAATTAAATCGGGAGTAGTTATTGCTGCGGATACTATCTGCGTTCAAGACGGAAGGATATTCGGCAAGCCGAGTAATTTAAAAGATGCAAAAGTTATGCTTAAAAAACTTTCTGCGAAACCACAGTGGCTTTATTCCGGAGTAGCCGTTATAGATAAATGCGCCGGCAAGAAAAAAGTAATGGTTGATTGCGAGAAGACCAAGGTCTATATGGATAAGCTTGGCGATAAAGAGATAGATGCATATTTTAAGAAGGTCTCTCCTTTGGGTAAAGCAGGGAGTTTTGATATTCAAGGTAGAGGCGCTTTGTTCATTCGCCGGATAGAGGGTTGTTTTTATAATGTTGTGGGGCTGCCCGTACGTAAGCTTTTTATAATATTAAAAAAACTCGGCGTTAAAAGTTTTCTGTTTTTTCTGCTATGTACTACATGCTATATACTGAATGCTGCTATGCTAACTGGCTGCTCCCATGAGTACAATATCGTAACCGGTAAGCAGGAGGCTTTTTACTATAGCACTGACAAAGAGGTGCAGATGGGCAGGTCTATAGCAGTCCAGGTTGAAAAGGCATATAAGTCTTCGGTTGACCCGTTAATGCAAAAACGCGTGCAAGATATCGGTGAGAAAATAGCTGCAGTAAGCGACAGGAAGGATATAGATTATTACTTTGCAGTTTTAAATGAAGACGAAATTAATGCTTTTGCCCTGCCCGGAGGCTATATCTATGTAAACAGGGGGCTAGTGGAGAAGGTTGAGGGCGATGACGAGTTGGCTTGCGTATTAGCGCATGAGGTAGGGCATATTGTTGCCCGCCACAGCATTAAAAAGCTTCAGGCCTTGCAGGCTTATTCCGTATTAAGGCTGCTTGTGGCTGCAGCTCCTTCTTCCGGAGAGGTTGGGGCGGCTTCTGACGCTGCATTTACCGAGATACTTTTAGGTTATAGCCGTGAGGATGAGCTGCTTGCCGATCAACTTGGGGCTCGTTATGCAAAATTAGCCGGATATGATCCTAATGCGATGGTCAGTTTTTTAAGAAAGCTTCAGGAAACCAATAAGCGAAGGCCGCTTGCGCCTAAATCATATTTTAGAACCCATCCGTATGTTTCTGACAGGGTAAGGGTAGTAAAGGAAGAGATGGGAGAAAGGATTTCTTTCAGTGACTATATCAATATCGACCAGCTCCCGCATCAGTCCCGTTAAGAGAGCCGTATTTACGGCAATTTTATCTTTAGTTTTGTTTTTTCAGCCTGCTTTTGCGCAAAATCAGTCAAAGGAGAATAATATGGATAATCCTTTTGGGGCCTTAGAGTTTATGCATTGGAATCATGATTGGAATAATTATAAATACCCTTCCGTCGTAGAGATGGAGAGAGCGGCCCTTTTGATGAGAGAGGCAGGGGTTGGCTGGGTAAGGGTAGATTTTCTTTGGCAGGATATTGAGCCTGAAGAAGGGGTGTTTAATTTCGAAAAATATGATCAGATTGTCGAAGTGCTTTACAGTAATAATATAAATATTCTGGGTTTACTTAATTATAGCGCTGATTGGGCAGCGCTTTGCGGAGATTGGAATTGCCCACCAAGAGATAACAGCCTATTTGTGAAATATGCCTCGAAGGTGATTGAGCGCTATAAAAGTAAGATAAAATACTGGGAGGTATGGAATGAGCCTGATTCTGCGGTTTATTGGTCTAAGCAGGACGGCTTGAAAGGCTACTGCAGTTTGTTAAAAGACGTTTACCTGGCAGCTAAGAAGATTGATCCCGAGTGTAAGATACTTAACGGCGGCCTTGCTAACGGCCTTGCCAGCGTAAACAGGCTTTATGACAACGGGGCAAATGATTATTTTGATATCCTAAACATACATTTCTTCGAAAGCCCGCTTCACCGGGGAGGGATAAAGGCAGTAGCAGCATACCCAAGGTTGGCCTATAAAATAATGAGGCGTAACGGTGACGGCTATAAGAAAATATGGATTACCGAGATAGGCTGCCCGGGGGTAAAAAGGGGCTCAAGGACAGCTAACTGGTGGATGGGGAAGAATCCTACGGAGAAACAGCAGGCGGAATGGGTAAAAAAAGTTTACACAACCTTGCTTAAGGACAAAAACGTGGAGAAGGTATTTTGGGCATTCTTCCGCGATACCAATAAGCATTGGGATAATGGTGTTGATTATTTTGGGATTATCCGCTGGAATTTTTCCAGGAAGCCTGCCTTTAAGGCTTATACGGATTGTGTTAAGGCTTGGAGAAAAAGCAGGTAAAAATGTTCCGTTGCCATACCGGGGAACTTTTTATTGAGAAATTTGTCTAAAGGAATGAGGGGATGAATAGCCAGGGTGGTAATGTAAACGAAGAAGATGCATTGCTAATAAAAGCTTTTGATAGCGGAGAAAAAGCCGCATTTGATAAGCTGGTATTAAAATATAAGAATAGGGTCTTTAATATATGTTATCGCTTTCTGGCTGATTATGAAGAGGCGAATGATTGTGCGCAAGAAACTTTTGTAAAGATTTATCGGTCTTTAAAGGGGTTTAGGTTTGAGTCAACTTTCTCTACTTGGCTTTATAGGATAGCATTAAATACTTGTAAAAATAAAGTTGCATCCTTAGAGAGTAGATTAAGGAAGAGAATGGTGCGTTTAGATTCTCCCGTAGGAGATCCCGGAGAAGAGAGCTGTACTCTTGAAGTTGCAAGCAGAGCATTATCTCCCAGGGATGAGATTGATAGGAAGGAAAAAGAAGCAATTATAGAGCGGGCAATATATTCTTTGCCGCAGGACCAGAAGGCAGTGATTATATTAAGAGATATCGACTTGCTTTCTTATGAAGAGATTGCTAAGGTTACCGGATATAATCTTGGTACGGTAAAATCAAAGCTTGCCAGGGCAAGGCAAGCCCTTAGGGAAAAGTTAGGGGGGTTGATATAAATGGATTGCTCAAGAGTTAGGGAGTTATTATCCGGATATATGGATCAAGCCTTAGATTTAGAAACAAGTGAAATTGTTAGGAAGCATCTTTTAGACTGTAAATTATGTTCAGAGGAGCTTGCTGTTTTGAAGGGCTGCGTTAAGGAGATTCTTTCCTTAAAGCAGGTTAAGGCGCCGGAGAATTTTCTACAGATGGTTCACGAGCGCATTGAGCGTGATTTTGAGTTTAAGAAGATAGTACATAAATTCTTTATCCCTTTAAAGGTCAAGATTCCTTTGGAATTGGTCGGGGTTTTGGGGGTCGTATTCTTGGTTATTATGGTTAACAGGGCGCACCAGCCTTTAAGCTTGAGGCAACCCGTATCATTTACGCCTGAGGCGAATCAATCATTGAAAGGGTTAGAGGACCCCAGGGCAGCTATATTACCTGTAATAACTTCATTGAATGCGCTTTCGGCTACTGCCCGCACGGGAGAAAGTTTTTATCTGAGTCAAGGAGCATTTTTTCAGAATGCTTTGCCGGTATATACTGCCGGGAGAGTAATTGAAGGTGGGCAGAGCTTTGAACTATCCCGGTATACAGGCAATGAATATAATAAAGAATTCCCAAAGATAGCAAACATAGTTGAATCTTTGGGAGGGGCTATAACCTTTGTTCATTTGGATAAAGAAACTCGCCTTCTAGAATCCCTTACGGTTAGAATACCCTCAAATAATTACCCTGTGTTGTTAGATAAGCTAAAAGAGATTAGCCTCGTAGCAAACCCCCGGTTATCTGTTATAAGAAAAGACGAAGAATCTACAGAATTAAGTATCGAGTTACTACCCTCCCGGTAAGTTCTTGGGAACTTTTCTGCTTCTTTTTTGTCTAATAAGGTGGAAGGACGGACAATAAAAAAAGGAGGCAGAAATGCAAGGTAAAATAGTAATATCAGCAGGCTTATTGATCTGTAGTTTATTATTTGGATGGGGTAATGTTTTGGCAGATGGAATGGTAATGATTGAGGTTCCTCCCTCTGTCAGCACTGCGGCATTATCTTCAAGGCAACCCACTTTTGTTTCCAATGTTGCGTTACCCTATTCGCATAACCCGACAAAGATAGAAGCCCTTTCGGTAAAATATCATCGGGTAAAGGTGGTAATAGATAAAAACATATCTACCACCTATGTTGATCAGGAATTCCTAAATGATTATGATATCGATGTTGAGGGAATGTATATTTTTCCGCTGCCCGAGGCTGCCACGCTGAAGGGTTTTTCCGTTTATGTTGACAATAAGAAAATTACCGGTGAGGTCGTAGATAAAGAACAGGCAAGGCGTAATTACGAAGAGTTGGTTAGAAAAGGAGGCGAGCCGGCACTTCTTGAGTATGCGGGGAAGGATATGTTTAGGGTTAAGATTTATCCTATACCAAAGCACAGCGGGAAAAGGATAGAGCTAGTTTACCAAGAGGTCTTAAAATACGATAGTGGACTTTATACCTACGAATACCCGCTTGATACTGAAAGATTCTCTCCGAAACCGATAGATGAAGTAGCGATATCCGTAGAGATAAATTCATCCGGAACAATTAAAAATGTTTATTCTCCCAGCCATGAAATTGGCGTTAAGCTTGAGAAAACCAGCGCCCTTTGCAGTTATGAAGAAAAGAATGCCAGGCCAGATAAGAATTTCTTCCTGCATTATTCCGTATCCGATAAAGATTTAGGATTAAACGTTCTTTGTTACCGAAAGCCGGACCAAGAAGGGTATTTTATGTTATTGCTATCTCCGGGACAAATTGAAAATCGTACTCTAGATAAGGATGTTATTTTTGTCTTGGATACATCCGGAAGCATGTGGGGAGAAAAGATGGAGCAAGCTAAGGAAGCTCTTAAGTTTTGCTTAAATAGATTAAGGCCTAAAGACCGGTTCAATGTTATAACCTTTAATTCAAAGGTAAGTTTATTTAAAAATAATCTCATGGGCGCAACTAAGGGTAACGTTAAGTCTGCGCTTGAATTTGTGGATGGGCTTAAGGTAAAGGGAGGGACCAATATAAATGATGCTCTTGTTTCGGCCTTAAAGATGCATACTCATCCCGACAGACCAAAGATGATTATTTTTCTAACTGACGGAGAGGCTTCTGCGGGGGAGGACGACCCAAAGAAGATACTCCAAAACCTACCCGGGGTAAATACACTTAAATCCAGGATATTCGTATTTGGCATAGGGGAGGATGTAGATACTCAATTTCTAAATGCGGTTTCCCAAGCCCACAGGGGTAGCGCCGAATATGTTTTGCCGAATGAGAACATAGGGATTAAGGTAGCTTCTTTTTACCAAAAAGTGAGCGAGCCGGTTCTATCGGATATTAGCCTGGATTTTGGCGATATCAAGGTCAAAGAGATTTATCCTATAGAATTTCCGGATATTTTTAAAGGAACACAATTGGTTTTGCTGGGAAAGTATGATAATCAAGGCAAGGCTAAGATTACACTTGAGGGGAAAATGAATAACAAAAATAAAAAGGTCGTATTCGAGGCTGATTTTCCTCAGGAGTCTGCCGAGAATGACTCGATACCGAGAATATGGGCAACTCGTAAGATAGGGTATCTCTTAAGTGAGATGCGGCTTAATGGAGAGACAAAAAAGTTGAGAGACGAGGTAATAGCATTAAGCAAGGAATACGGGGTTATAACACCCCATACTTCTTTTTTGCTTGATACTCGACAGCCCGGAGCTGTTTACACAGGAACTTCGTCTTTGGGAGTTTCATCTGTTTTACAAAGCGGCAATATTTCAATTAGCCAGGCGAACGGAATGGAATACAACAATATGGTAAATGATTACAGACCCCTTTCTTTAGGTACTCAGGGGGTTGCCTTTGCAGCCAGTGAAAGAATTCTACAGGATAGCACCAGCATAACTTCTCCATCTTCGGATATTAAATACGTGGCAGAAAAAACCTTTTATAGGCAGCAGAATGGTGATTGGGTAGATTCAGCATATAAGGAAGGAGATGAGACACAAGAGATAAAATATCTCAGTAGAGATTATTTTGATCTAATAAAGAAAAATCCGTGGATAACTAAATACCTCGGTATAGGAAAAAATATAATTTTAGTCCACGGAGGTAAGCGTTATTATATTAAAGAATAGTAGGTAGATTTTTATGCGGGAGGAGGGACTTGAACCCTCATGCCTTGCGGCACAGGCTTCTGAGACCTGCGTGTCTGCCATTCCACCACCCCCGCTGAAGGAATTTCTATAAGTATATCCCACTCAATAAATTCTGTCAATCTCATTATAAAAGAATTGCTGTAGTATTGTTTTATTGATATAATAATAAGCTATCTAATTATGCTTTTAGGAGGGGTATGTTTATTGAACATTTCCAGATAACCGGTATTGCCGTCTTGCAGATATTTATGCTTTCTGCGGTAGGGTTTTTGCTGGTAAGGAAAAGGTTTTTAAGCGGCAGGGGCCTTGATGATTTAAGCCGGCTGGTTATGGATGTTTCTCTTCCGGTTTTGATATTCTGCCAATTAATAAAAGATTTTTCATTTTGCCTGTATCCGAACTGGTGGGTATTCCCTTTAATAAGCATAGCAATTACTGTTTTCGGTCTGGTGGCAGGATTTTTATTCGTCCGGTTTATTGATAAAGAACAGGAGAAGCTTCAATTCTTAAGTTTAGTTGCTTTTCAGAATTCGGGATACCTGCCTCTTGCCCTGGTAGCAGCGCTTTTTCCGGCGCAGAGCCTGGGAGAAATATTTATTTACCTTTTTCTTTTTCTTATGGGTTTTAACCTGGTAATGTTTTCGCTGGGGGTGCATATATTAAATTTCCATAAAGAAAAGAAGATCAAATTAAGCAGCCTATTGAGTATGCCTGTTTTAGCTACCCTTTTAAGTTTGGTTATTGTATATTTTGGTATAAACAAGTTATTCCCGGATTCACTGATTAAGCCCCTGCGAATACTGGGAGATACTACCTTGCCTTTGGCTATGATTGTAGTGGGAGGTAATCTGGCGCAGATAAACCTAAAAGCTATAAATAAAAAAGCGGTAATATTATTGATACTGGTGAAAATGATTATACTGCCTTTATCGGGAATTTTATTTCTAAGGGTTTTTAATATTTCCGGTTTACTTGGGTTGTTGATCTTGATACAGCTGGCTATGCCATCGGCTGTCACTGTCTCAACAATCTTAAGGGCTAGCAATAAAGAAGATATTTTAGCTAGCCAGGGGATATTTATAACCCACCTTGCTGCGCTTATTACCGTTCCGGCCTTTTTGATTTTATATTTCAGCAACTTTATGATAAAATGAGTAAAATAATTGCCTCTAATCATAAGGCCTACAGGGATTACGAAATCATTGAAACCGTTGAATGCGGGATAGAGCTGAAAGGCTCGGAGGTTAAGTCCATAAGGCAGGGGAAGATTAACCTTAACGATAGTTTTGCCCGTCCGGAAGAGAATGCGGTCATCCTGTATAATACTCATATAAGCCCTTATTTAGAGGCCAGCTATCTTAACGTTGAGCCAACGCGGGAGAGAAAGCTTCTTTTACATAAGAAACAGATTGCGAAATTATCCGGAAAGCTTACCCAGAGGGGGCTTACTTTAGTTCCGTTAAAGGTTTATTTTAATCCCAGAGGTTTTGTAAAATTAGAGCTTGGGGTCGGCAGAGGTAAAAAGCTTTATGATAAAAGAGAAGATATAAAGCGGCGCGAGACTGACCTTGCCGCAGCCAGGATGATAAAGAACAGAAAAAAACGGGGGTGAAAGGGCTCGACTTAAACCGTCGGGTAAGAGCAGCATGCCGCGGACGCATGGTTAGCCGCGTTAATAACCCGTGCACAATACAAACGCAAACAACCGTTTGTTCAGTGCCAAACCGATGGCTATGCCATCATTTGGCATGATGCCAGCCTTCGCTAACTAAATTAGCGAAGCCTCTATCCATTCCTCGCCTACAGGGTGGAATAGAGCATTAGTAGGATAGCTTAAGGCAAGTTAGTCCTTGTGCTTTAGGTGAAACTAAAAAGGGCTAAGGCTTATGGAATCCCGTTCCGCAGGTTTCCATAGGCTTATGCTTGAATGCGGGACTAAGCATGTAGCGGCTTTTATTCGTTTGTTTAAGGACGCCGGTTCAATTCCGGCCACCTCCACCATTTTTGCAAAGGAAACAATGAACAAAAAACTGAAGTTTACATCTCTATTTATTTTAATCCCACTGTTTATCTGCGGCTGCGCTACTCTTCCGGTTAAAGAATCCGTTCCTGTTTATAGTTTAAACGGTGCCTCTTACTATTCTCTTGCTGCTCTTTGCCAGGCAAGGGGGATAGTCTTAAGTTATGATATATTTTCCCGTACGGCTAATTTAACCAAGGACAACAATACTATAGATTTGATGGTAGGGGATAACCTTATCCTGGTAAATAAGCGCGCAGTATTGCTGAGCCATCCTGTAGATATATATATGGGAATGTTAGTTGTGCCGGTAAAGTTTAAGGAGTTAGCCCTGGATCCGATAATTAAAATTGCTAAGGCTCCGCCTAAGTCTTCCGTTGTCCTGCTTTCTTCTCTTGTGAAGAAAGTCGTTATTGACGCCGGGCACGGAGGGCATGACCCCGGGGCAGTGGGGAGGACCGGCCTAAAGGAGAAGGATGTTAATCTTGATATTGCCAGGAGTTTAGCTAATCGCTTAAGGCAGGAAGGCGTTGAAGTAATTATGACGCGCAGCAGCGATATCTTTATCCCCTTAGGCAAGAGGGTTGAAGTCGCTAATAATACCAAAGCTGATCTTTTTATAAGCGTGCACGCCAATGCTAATAAAGCAAGGAGTATTCATGGTTTTGAAGTTTATTATGTCTCTCCTACGGTAAGCGATTCTACGCGCGCATCTTACGCTGCTAAGCATTACTATCTTAACCTGGAGAGCTCTTGCTTTGCCAGTAATTCACAAGTCCTTAAGGCGATACTCTGGGATATGCTTTATACTTATAACCGCGGTGAGTCTATTTCGTTGGCCTCTGATATATGCCGGGCTGCCGGAGATAATCTAAATGTAAGAATAATAGGCATTAAGGATGCGCGTTTTGAGATTCTGCGCGGTGCCAGGATGCCGGCAGTCTTGGTGGAAGTAGGCTTTTTATCAAACGTAAGAGAAGAACAGTTACTAAGGGATGGTTCCTACCGCGAGAAATTGTCGCAGAGTATTCTAGAGGGTATTCTTAACTATGCCCGTAAACTTCAATTAGTACAGGGAGATAAGGGATGAGGCCGATAGGGGTATTTGATTCCGGTGTGGGCGGGTTAACGGTAGTTAAAGAGCTGGTGCGCCAGCTTCCCGGTGAGGATATAGTGTATTTTGGGGACACGGCCAGAGTCCCCTATGGGATAAAGTCTAAAGAGACAGTAATACGGTTTTCAATCGAAAACATTCTTTTTTTGCTGCGCTATAATGTAAAATTAATCTGTGTTGCCTGTAACACGGTTTCCAGTTTTGCCTTGCCCAAGATTAGAAATCACTTCCGTGTCCCTATCGTAGGCGTGATCAGCCCCGGGGCAAGAGAGGCGGTTTATGCCACAAAGAATAAGCGCATAGGGGTAATCGGGACTAAGGGTACGATTAAAAGCCGGTCTTATGAACAGGAGATTAAAAAGCTTGATCCACAGGTAAGGGTTACGGCAGTAGCCTGTCCTTTGTTTGTGCCTTTCGTAGAAGAGGGATGGTTAAGCCATGGTGTAGTTTCGACCGTAGCCAGGCGCTATTTAAAACCGTTGAAAGATTCAAAGGTGGATACTCTTATCTTAGGGTGCACCCACTATCCTTTACTTAAAGGTGTTATAAGGGATGCTATGGGGAGTGAGGTTGCTCTTATAGATTCAGCTAAGCAGGTGGCGGTTGAGGTTAATAAGATTCTATCCGATGAAGGGCTTTTAAGCAGCAAAACAAAAGGCAGGGCTGACTTCTTTGTCAGCGATAACCCCGAGTGGTTTAAGGACTTAGCCGGAAGATTTCTGGGCAAACCGGTAAAAAATGTCAGAAAGGTAAATAGTGTATAAATTAAAGGTTGAGTCAAATTTTAGTTCCGCGCATAACCTAAGGGGGTATAAGGGTAAATGCGAAGAACTGCACGGCCATAACTGGAAGGTGGAGCTGGAGGCCGGAAGCAGTAAGCTTGATAAAGTTGGCATGGTCTTGGATTTTAAGTTCTTGAAAGAAGAACTCAGTTTTGTTCTAACTAAATTGGACCACAAGTATTTAAACCGGGTATCTTATTTTAAGAGAGTTAACCCTACCTCAGAGAACATCGCTAAATATATATATGACAGCCTTAAGGG
>JAKQSG010000009.1 GCA_029563245.1 Candidatus Omnitrophota bacterium | reverse complement strand
GCTTGCCATTGAAGCAATACCCGGAGAACTTACAGCGCCCTTACGCCAAACCCCTCCCGCCGGAGAAGTCTTCCCCAAACCAAACCCCATTCCGTAAAGACGCATAAACATCTCCTCCGGTACCATCCATTCTTCATCCGTAATCCAAGAAGGACCGTCAAGAGGCGTCTCCACAACATTAGAACGTAATATGGTAATGAACCTTCCGTCGGCCAATAGAAGCCCGAAGTCTACGCACCAAGACCTACCCGGGACGGCAATATCTATATACCAGCTTAAGGCATCTTCGCGCACCTCTATATCGAAGAATTTATTTGCGTTAAAACCGTTAAAGAGAATACTGCTGACATCATAAACACGCAACACCCTCTTAGCCTTGTTGAATTCTTCCCTAAGTTCTTCCCTGAATTTATTCCAGGTAGAATCTTTAACTTCCCAATAAGTATACAGCCACCAGGGGTCCCTTACTGCTAAAACCATCATATCCCTGCCATACCTGGAAGGTAACTCGCGCTGAGAATAATCCTGCATAAGCATTGACTTGGCATGCGAAAACTTTACCGCGCCTATAACTACTTCCTGCTTGCTTAAATCATCCTTTTTCTCCTTAGGCACAAGGCTAGCCTTAGCATGCCTTACCTTCTTAATCTTACTAGCTGATTTGGCCTTAGGCATTGACTTCTTTAATTTTATTTTAGACTTTGTTTTCGGCTTAACCTTCTTTATTTTAGCCATATATCCCTCCGCTTTCTTGGCAATAAAAAAGGGGAAATCCATCCCCTTTAAAGAACCTTGAAAAGCACTGTTCTTTTATCGCCCCCCTATATCATTTTTTAACCCTTTTCACGGTTTTTAAAGATTCCTTTAATTTCAATTCTAACGATTCATTAATCTTAGTTAATTTCTGCAGATCATCCTTAATCGTCTGGCAAACAAGCTGCTCCTGAAGCAGGGCTTTTTTAGCCACCTCTAAAGCAGCCTTATCCTCTTGAGATTCTTTTTCTTGTGCCTTCAATGTCTCCACAAGCAGGGCCTTTTCCTGGGAAAGCTTAGCTATTTTCTCCTCGACATCAAACCTCTGCGCCATCTCTTTTCTGTACGCAGATGCCTTACCCTGTGAATTTATGCAAGAGCCTATATTAAGAACAAAGAGCAATACGCATAAAACCGATAAGATTAATACTGGTTTATTTTTCGATAAAACTTCCATTGAACCGGCCTTGCCTTATTTTAGATTCTCCCCGAGGCTGCCGCCATCTTTTACCTTGGATATCTTTGGCTGTATAACAATTTCAACCCGGCGGTTTAATTTCCTGCCCTCTCTTGTATCATTAGTGGCAACCGGTCGGTATTCGCCAAAACCAATCGCTGAGAGACGCTCTGGAGAAATACCTTTTTCATTAACTAAGAAATGTAAAACGCTTAAAGAACGGGCAGTAGATAGTTCCCAGTTAGACTTCCAGCTGGAATGCTTTATCGCAACGTTGTCCGTATAGCCTTCTATGCCTATATTAAAGCTACCCATATTATCTTTTAAGACCCTAGAAACCTTATCCAACAAAGAATAAGCCTCTTGTCTTATTTGCGCTTTTCCCGAATCAAACAAAAGATCCCCGACTACCGTAATAACCAGCCCCTTCTCCATCATCTGCAGCTTAATCTGCTTATCGGATATCTCCTTACCTAATCTCTCTTCCAAAAGCTTTTTCGCCTGGGATAACTCATCTAATTGATTAGAAAGCTCTTCAATCTTTAAGGCATCCGATCTTTTACCTTTCTGGATAATAAAAGTACATCCGGTTAAAGCACAGCTTACCACAAACACCAATAAGATCTTTAAATAGTTTTTCATATTATACCTCTCCTTCTTCTTTTGAAAGTTAACTATAACATAAGCCCAATTAAGAGTCAAGAAAAATAGTATCCTCCCTGGCTGAACCAACCGATACCATACTAATCTTAGCCCTAAGCATATCGGAGAGCATCCTAAGGTAAGCTTTAGCATTAGGGTGAAAATCGCTATAAGACCTTGGCTTAGTTAAAGTTTTAGGCCAGCCCAAGACCTCCCTGTATACCGGCTTAACGTTACTCAGGACTTTTAAATCCTGCGGGAATTCCTTAAGAAGCTTACCTTTATATTTATAGGAAGTACAGAGGCTGATCTTCTTTAAGCCATCCAGTATATCCATCTTCATAATCGCTAATTCTGATGCGCCATTCAGCATTACCGCTTCCCTTGCCATTAATACGTCAAACCAGCCGCATCTTCTGGGCCTACCGGTAGTAGCACCAAATTCATTACCTCTTTTGCGCATAAACTCGGCGAATTTTAGCGGAAATTCCGTAGGGAATGGTCCTTCCCCAACCCTAGTAGTATAAGCCTTGGCAACTCCTATAACCTTATCTATTTTAACCGGCGAGACTCCGGTGCCAGTACAAGCACCACCGCTGGTAGTAGAAGAAGAGGTAACAAAAGGATATGTCCCAAAGTCTATGTCCAGGTACGTACCCTGGGCACCCTCAAAAAGAATATCCTTTTTAAGCTCAATAGCGCGGTTTAATATAGCTGCAGTATTGGAAATATAAGGAGAAAATATCTTTCCGTAGTTAAGATACTGACGGTATATAGAATTGAAATTAAACCCTCTGTGCCCGTAAACTTTCCTGAAAACTTCATTTTTCTCTTTCAAATTATCTTTTAATTTCTCCGTAAAAACCTTTGGGCTTAAGATATCGGCCATACGTATACCGCAACGGCTGATTTTATCCGCATAGCAGGGGCCTATTCCACGTCCGGTGGTGCCTATTTTATGTTTTCTTTTTGTTTCTCTTAATTGATCCAATATCCTATGATAAGGCATGATTATATGCGCAAGAGAAGAAATTTTAAGCCTGCCATTAATGCTTATCCCCGTATTCTCTAAGCCATCTATCTCTTCAAGAAGGACAGCCGGATCAATAACTACTCCATTGCCTATACAACAGACCTTATTCTCATGCAAGATACCGGAAGGCATCAGGTGGAATATATACTCCTTATCCCCCACCACAACCGTATGCCCTGCATTATTACCGCCTTGGTAACGGACGATATAATCTACCTTACGAGATAAAATATCGATAACCTTACCCTTACCCTCGTCCCCCCACTGTATTCCAACAAGCACCATATTCATTTCTTATTTTACCCTTTTCATTTTGTTTGCATTCTTATGCTGCCTTGTTTATAAATTTACGGCGTCATGGTAAATATTTTACGTGCGATATCGGGGTATTTGGCGATAAATTTAAGCTCGTCATCAACCAAAGGCTTCTGGTTATGCACATTGGCATACCTGACCAATTCCAACACTTGAGTAGCCTCAGCATCGCTAGCAAAAGCAACCTCTATCTTCTCGTAAACATTCCTGAAGCCCTTAATCCCCGAGTATTCACCGGCGGTAATCTTACGCCCGGTCTCAATAATCTCCGGTTCCCCCCTGCCAAGCTCTTCGAAATCATAGAGTTCGTAATTACGCCTATCCTTTAAGGCGCCGTCAGCATGAATACCTGACTCATGCGCAAAGGCATTAGCCCCAATCCCCGGTTGATTTATCGGTATGGGCACCCCGAAAGCATAGGAGGCATACTTGCATACCTTCCAAGACTTCTTTAGGTCAATCTTTTCATCAAGGACATACCCCTCCATCCCGCTACCGTACTTTATCGCCAGGATAACCGAAACTAAATCCGCATTGCCCGCGCGCTCCCCCATACCGTTTACGCAAGTATTAATATAGGTATCTACCCCGGCATCATTAGCTGCGCGAGCACCGGCGATAGAATTAGCCACCACCAACCCCAAATCATTATGACAGTGTATCTCTATCGGGATCTTTACTGATTCGGCTAAAGTTTTTATCCTCTCGTAAATGCTAAATGGCGTGTCATAGCCTAATGTATCGCAATAACGAATTCTTTCTGCCCCGGCCTTCTTTGCGTTTTGAGCAAACTCAATCAGATAGTCAATCTTTGTACGCGAAGCGTCCTCGGCATTAACCCCTATTGAATTGGCGCCCAGGCTACGGGCTTCATGAACCGCCTCAGTCATTTCCTTTATTACCGAAGCATGATCCAGCTTTCCTTTAAATTTATTTACGATCATCTGATCTGATGTAGATATTGATAGATTAAGATGTTTTAAATTGGGAATTAGCTTAAATGCCTTCTTAACATCATCGCTGGTCGCCCTTAGCCAGCCTCCCAGCCTGATAGAAGCAATGACCCCTTTTTTAACCAGATCTAAATTTGCATTAAGATAATTAGTTTCGTGGCGCGTTAATGGAAAGCCAAACTCCGACTGAAATACCCCCATTTCATCCAGGTAAAGATTAAGCATAGTCTTTTGGAGCTTGGAGAGGCATATCCGCGAAGTCTGCACTCCGTCACGGTTAGTTACATCAATTAACGATATCTTTGGTTTCTTATTCATCTCTCACCTCTTTATTATTTTCTTGAAATCTTCCTTTTTAGGAACACCCTTAGAGCCAAAGATTTCTTTGTTATCCAGCAGATAGACGGGACCAAACATAATCTTTAGCTCCTTACTTAGCTGGATATTCTCCCTGAGTAAAGAACCCCCCTCTCCTTGCCTGGCGCATTCTCTAATCTTATCCGTATCTAAACCCTTTGCACAATCCTCCCACCATGAACTATTAATATTTTTTGCCCTGCAGGATATATAATCAAAGAAAAGCTCGGGGTAATATTTATTCACGCATACACAGCGCAATATTTCTTCAACCTCCATCATCCCCTTAGGGGCGTCAAACCCATCATCCAAGGCAATGGCAAGAAAATGTATTTTAGGGTTAAAATCGCCTACTAACCCTAAAACCTCAAAAGAATCTTTATCGTATAAGCTTATAAATACGTCTAACCTACCCTTAAAACGTTCCCGATCTAAAAGATATGCTACTCCTGCAACCTCGGGTTTCAAAACATAGTAATCACCGATCTTATTAAGGCTGTCCCTTAAGCTATCGAAAGCCTGCGCCTTCTCTATCCCCTTATCTAAAACATAGGCCGGAAGACCTGATATACCCAATTTTTCTACGAGGGCTAGCGCATTTTTCTCAGGGTGATAAAGGCTTGCTACCTCTAAACCGGGTAATTTTTGCCTGAGTGAATTAACCGCAACCTCAGTATTACAAACGGCGCAATCCTTAGAAGTAACCACTGTTAACCTTACTTTAGCTGCCTCGCTAAAAATGCAGCGGGAACTATCGCTGCCAGCATCCAGGCAGGAACCGACAAGGCCGTCTTTCTTGCAGTTATTATCAGAAAAACAGCGGGGCAATATTGAAAGTACCTGTGGGTCATCGGTTATTTTATCAGAAACCCTGATCTCTTCTGTCTTTGAATCAACTATCTTTTTATTCTTAATCTTTAAGACCGCCTTGCCAAGCTTACGCGCCTGCCATACGGGCCTTAAGAATATCGTCTCGCCTTTCTTATACGAAATGTCCTCCTTAAAAGAACCGCCTCCCTCTAAAACCAAATCAATACCAGGCACCTCCTTAACCAACCTCTGGCATTCTTCCGAACCTATATTGCTTAAGAGGATAACAATATCTACGCCTCTCTCCTTAAGCTTTGCTACCGAATCTTTCAAAGCCGCAAGAGGCTCTGAAAAACTTAAGACAGATAACTTTTCCTTAGCCTTATGGTTAGCCAAACCAACGATACCTATCTTTATCCCTGCTATTTCCTTAATTATATAGTAGGATATCCTCTCGGATTGAATGTTCGAAGATACAAAATTCAACTTAAGTTTGGCTGCGCTATCCTCAAAGAACCTTTCCCCAAAATTAAATTCATCATTACTGAGATTTAATGCATCATATTGCATTAGCTCCATCGCGCGCAAGTTAACAATGGTCCTTTGCATATCTAATTGGGTATTCTGCGTAACCTGATCCAATAATCCGCCGGCGAAATAATTACCGGAATCCAAAAGCAATGTGTTAGGATTGCTTTTTCTTAACTGCTTAATTAAAGCCGCCCTCCTGGCTACGCCGCCATCAGCCTCAACCGGACAATCGCAGGGATAGAGCATAGCGTGTGTTTGGCCGGTATAAAGCAAGGTGATCTCTTGAGCAAAAGCAGCTTCGCCGACTAAAAATATGGAAATTACGGCCAGAAGTAGAATTGGTATTTTTTTACTCATATCCTCTCTCTTTATATTTTTATGCCCTTGGCAGTCAGTATATTCTCAAGTTTCTTTATCTTCTGGGTTAGCTCCAATGAAACCGGGCTATCCACATTCCAAACGCTGATTGCCTTACCGCCTGGTTTATCGCGCCCTATGGTCATAGCGGCTATGTTTATACCCTCTTTAGCCAGAAATGTTCCTAAGTTTCCGATCAGCCCGCGCTTATCCCAGTTTTCAATATAGATCATCTCCTGCGAAGGGGCAAGCTCTATGTAATATTCATCAATCTTAACAATCCTGGGCTGCTTATTACCGGATAAAGTGCCCGATACTACCCTAGTCTCCTTATCAGTCTTTATCTCAAGCTGTATAAGATTAACAAACTCATCTTCCTTAGAAGTCTTAGCCTCCTTAATTTTAATTCCTCTATCCTTGGCTATAGATACGGCATTAATGAAATTTATGTTCTCTTTTAATATAGGAGAGAGCAATCCCTTGCATAAAGACATAGTCAAAGGGCTTAAATCATAAGCAGCGATCTCTCCGCTATAACTTATATCAAGCTCTTTAAATCCCCCCTCTACCAGCTGCCCCGCAAAACCGCCTAATTTCTCGGTTAAATTAATATAGGGATCCAATTTCTTGCAAACCTCAGCTTCCAGGCAAGGATAATTTGCGGCATTACGGATTCCTTTCCCTAATAAGGCATCCCGCACAATCTCGGCTACTTCTATAGCCACATTTACCTGGGCCTCTTCAGTTGAGGCCCCCAGATGAGGGGTTACTATAACATTGTCAAATTTCAAAAGCTCATGGTCAGGGGAGATAGGCTCTTTCTCAAATACGTCTAAAGCCGCTCCGGCAACCTTACCCTGGCTAACAGCTGCAACTAAGGCCTTTTCATCAATGATGCCCCCCCTTGCGCAGTTAATAATACGCACACCTTTTTTCATCAAAGCAAATTCTTCGGTTGAGATCAAATGATTGGTCTCTTCGGTCATAGGCGTATGCACCGTAATATAATCGGACTGTTGGAATAATTCCTTAAGTTCTACTACTTCAACCCCCAAAGCTTCCGCTACATTCTTAGATAAAAAGGGGTCATAGGCTAATACCCGCATACCGAAAGAAAGGGCACGCCTTGCCACTTCTTTACCTATTCTGCCAAAACCGATTATCCCTAAAACCTTAGCATAAAGTTCCACTCCCATGAATTTAGAGCGTTTCCACTCGCCTTTCTTAGTAGATGCGTTTGCCTGCGGGATACTCCTGGAAAGAGATAGAATCATACTTACTGCGTGTTCAGCGGTCGATATAGTATTGCCTCCCGGAGTATTCATAACAATTATCCCTTTGGAGGTAGCTGCATCAAGGTCAACATTATCGAGGCCTACACCTGCGCGGCCTATAACCTTAAGCCTGGAAGCGGCATTAATAAGATCCTTATTTGCCTTTGTAGCACTTCTAACTAAAAGCGCATCATAATCTTTGATGATACTTTTCAACTCTTCGGGGGCAAGGCCGGTCTTTACATCAACCTCAAATTCCTTCACCTCTTTTAATATTTTTAGGCCTTCTTCAGAAAGCGCATCGCTTACCAAGATCTTAAACATCTAAAACCCTCCTGTTATTTTTTTAAAAAAGTCTCTTCTGCGGCCTTTACCCCTGATCCCAGGGTAAATTTATAACCCATCTGCGTTAATACTTTCTCTAAGCAAGATATGCCGGTAATAATATCAAACTCCTCGATAAAACCCATATGCGCAATCCTACAAACCTTGCCCTTAAGCGAGTCCTGGCCTCCGGCAATAGTAACACCATAAGTATCACGCATGGTCTTAACTAACTTCTCTCCGTCCAGCCCTTCGGGCAGGCAAATCGCGGTCACCACATCCGAGCCTGCCTCAGGTGCGAATAATTTAAGCCCTAAAGCTAAAACTGCGTTTCTAACCGCATCTGCCATCTTTCTATGCCTGGCAAAAATATTCTCCAGGCCATCCTCTTTCATCATCTTAAGCACCTCATTTAAGGCAATGATAAGAGTGATTGCCGGAGTAAACGGCGTGTCAGTTTTGTCTAAAGCTTTTTTGGCCTTCTTCAAGTCTAGATAATACCTGGGTGCGTTGGAAGAATCGATGAACTTAAAGGCCTTAGGGCTTACGGAAATAAATCCTAGACCCGGAGGCAACATTAAACCCTTCTGAGAACCAGATACTACAATATCGCAGAACCAATCATCGGTCTTTAAATCAATAGCCCCTAAACCGCTTATGGCATCTACTGCCAAGACCGCGTTTGTATCTTTAATTATCTTCCCTATCGCAGCGATATCATTGACTACGCCGGTGGATGTTTCGCAAAGCGTAGTAAAAACGACTTTAATCGCAGGGTTATTCTTAATCTTCTCCTGGATATCTAAAGGATTTACCGCCCTGCCCCACTCTACGGAAATAACTTCAGTATTTATTCCGTAGGCCTTGCAGATCTCCGTCCATCTTTCTCCGAATTTACCTCCCTCTATAACCAAGGCCGTATCTTTGCAGGATAAAAGATTAACCACCGCAGCCTCCATTGCCCCGGTCCCGGAAGAAGCTAAAATAAAAACGTCATTCTTGGTCTGATATACATACTGCAAGCCCTGGGTAGCCTCTTTTAATATTGCCTGAAATTGCGGGGTGCGGTGGTGAATAATAGGCCTGCTCATTGCCTCTAAGACTTCAGGAGGGAGAGGTGTAGGCCCCGGCGTTAAAAGATAGTTCTTTCTCATCGTATTTTCCTTTCTCTAAAAATATATTTAAAAAATATTATTTTTTCTTACCCGGTATGATTACTTCATCAACCAACCCGTATTCCTTGGCTTCTTGGGCAGACATAAAATAATCCCTGTCGGTATCCTTTTGTACCTTCTCTAAAGGCTGGCCCGTGTGTTGAGCCAGTATCTGGTTAATTTTATCGCGCATATTTAAAATTTCTTTAGCATGGCGCGAAATATCCTCGGCTTGGCCCTGAACCCCTCCCCAGGGCTGATGGATCATAACCCTTGAATTAGGCAGAGACTGACGCTTCCCCCTGGTGCCGGCAGCTAGCAATAGCGCACCCATACTAGAGGCCTGTCCCAGGCAGTAAGTAGCTATATCGCATTTCACAAACTGCATTGTATCGTATATGGCCAAACCCGCGGTAACAGATCCTCCCGGAGAATTAATATAAACATTTATATCTTTACTGAAATCCTCCATCTGTAAAAATAGGATCTGGGCAATAATTAGGTTAGCTATATAATCATCAATAGGGGTACCGATAAAGACAATACGGTCTTTTAAAAGACGGGAATATATATCATACGCCCTTTCATATCCCCTTGCGGTCTGCTCAATGACCATAGGCACCAAAGTCTGATTTCTTATACCCATACCCACCTCCTTAATAACTAATCTGTTATCTTCCAATTGGCCTCCCTTAGCAAAAACTCCATAACCTTACGCGGCATATGGTCATCGAGTGTGATAGCCTCTTTCTTGGCTATTGCTGATAAAACTAGGTATACCTTAACCTGATTTCTTGCCTCAGGCTCTAATTCTTCGCGCATCTTGCTTTCCTGCGCGTCTATCTTTTCGCGAGGGACGCCTTTTAAGGCTAAATCAATCTTAGCCTGACGAAGCATATCCTCCGATTGACGCTTCACTAAGGATTGGGGCAATTTAAAATCCAGCCCCTTCAGCAGATTATCGATAATCTCGCTTTCAAGTTTTTGCCTCTGGTTATTCTCCTTTTGGAGAAAAATCTGTTTCTCTAATACCTTCTCTAACTCCGCTAAAGAAGGATACCCCAATGATCTAGCCAGACTATCATCTAATTTATCCAGCTTACGCGATTCCTTAAAAGAATCTATGCTGCGTTTCACCTCATCTTCTGCAACGCTTACATTCTTGTAGTTGAGGGGAATGTTCCTGTAATCTTTAATATCAATCTCCGGGCTTATCTCTACCTTGGCTTTAAAAGAGAGGGTATCATTATCGAGCTTTACCTCTGATATCTGTGGCAACTCAATAACATCAAGCTTCTCGTTATTTACCGCCTGATTATAAATATCCGGAATTAATTCTTTTAAGACCTGTTCATGGGCCGCGGCACCAAACTGTTTTTCAAGGATATCCCTGGGTGCATGCCCGGGCCTAAACCCCGGAACCTTAGCCTCTGAAGATATCCGCTTAAAGACTTCTTCAAACTTATTCTTGACTACCTCCCCGCTCACCTCAACATTAATCTCCCTTGTGTTATTATCGATCCTTTTTACTTCCGTTTTCATATTTTCCTTTCTGAAGGCAAAAACCTACATCTTGAATTTTTCTCCCAAATAAACCTGCCGCGCCTTAGTATTGCTGATGAGATCGCTGGCTGTACCAGAAATAAGAATCTTGCCATCAGCTATAAGGTATGCGCGGTCAGTTATGGATAATGTTTCCCTTACATTATGATCCGTCAGCAAAATCCCCAGCCCCTTCTCTCTCAACTCTTTAATAATTTCCTGGGCTTCGTTAACCACGATCGGGTCAATCCCGGAGAATGGTTCATCCAATAATATAAAGGAGGGATTAGTAACCAAGGCCCTTGTAATCTCCAGCCTTCTTCTTTCTCCTCCCGATAAAGTATAAGATTTATTCTTCCTTAAGTGTGCAATATTTAACTCATTGAGCAAACTATCCAGCCTTCTTTTCCTCTCACCCCTTCCTATCGGCAGCGTCTCCAGGATGGCCAGGATATTTTCTTCAACGGTAAGCTTTCTGAATATCGAGGCCTCTTGAGAGAGATAGCTTATGCCGAAACGACAGCGCTCATGGATAGGAAGATTAGTAATATCATAATTATCAAATACTATCCTACCGCGGTTAGGGGGGATAATACCTACGATCATATAAAAGGTTGTAGTCTTCCCGGCCCCGTTAGGACCCAAGAGGCCAACGATCTCGCCGCGTTTAACCAGAATATCGACTCCGCGCACGACCTCTCTCTCACCGTAAGACTTGCTTAAATCTTTAATCTCCAAAAGATGCATTTTTAAACTCTTCCATAGAATAAAAAACTAATTTTGGACGGCCGTTCAAGACAATCCTCTTATCCTGCGCAGTATATACAGCCTCCTGACTGTAGGAGACATTGTCCCCGCGCACTATCCTCACGTTACCACTGGCTACGATCCTGTCTATACTCCCGGCCATTGATTCGGCCGTCTTAATAGACTTAGAACCTTTATCTTGGGCTGTAAAATAAATATCCATCTTATCGCTATAGATAATGATATCTGGCCTTTCCACCCTGACATTAATATTAAAAGAGGCGATATTCTTGGCGTAATCCACCTCCATCGGCCCGTCGCAGGTTATTATGACCCTGTCCTTAATCACTAAATCATCAATACTATCCTCGGGGCCAAGCGGATTAATGTCAACACGTACATCTTTATTTAAAGCCATCCTGTTTAACCCCGGCTCCCCATGCGCCCCGATTCCTACGATATTTATATTATCCTTATCTATGTTAACCCTATCCTTAGTTGTAACCACCTGATTCTTCCTGTCCCAATCCATGGAATCAGTAGTAAGCCTTGCGCCTTGAGATGTAGTAATAACCACATCCTCTTTTAAGGAAACCTTGCCGTCCTCCTTATTAAAATCACCTTTTTTAGCGGTAAGGTTAACGTCTTCATCTTTGCCGTATAAATTCCCGTTTACGTCTTTTAGCTTAACCACCTCCGTAAAGATATCCGCTGAACGCCCGGATATATCCCAGCTCTTTTTGCCTTTTTCCTCATAGCCCACTAAAGAAAAATCACTTATCTGCTGAGCGGATTGATCAGGAATAACATTCGCAAATACAAAAGAGGGAAAGAAAAAACACAAAAATAAAAGTAGATATATACTTTTATAATTCATAATTCCTTATAATGGCATCCCACTTCCCTTGGGACTTAAGAATCAATTCCGCTATCTCTCTTACTGCCCCCCGACCGCCATGTTTTATAGTTACATAAGAAGCTGCGTTTTTTATCTCCGAACAGGCATTGACCACGGCAACTCCAAACCCAACCAGCCTCATTAAGCCTAGGTCTACAAGATCATCCCCGACAAAACAAACCTCTTCTTCGCTGACGTTATACTTCTTAAGAAGCTTGCCCAGTATAGCGCTTTTAGGTGAGACATCGCCAAAGACCTCTTCCACACGCATATCCCTTGCCCGAGGCTTAATAGTAGCGGAACTCTTGGCAGTGATAAGGACAGTCTTTACCCCTGCCTTGCTTAAGAGATATACCCCCAGCCCGTCGTGCACATCGAAAAACTTAGAATCCCTGCCCCGGGAGTCATAAATGATACGCCCGTCGGTAAGCACTCCGTCAACATCCAAAAGCAGCAATTTTATCTTACTCGCAAATTCTTTTATTTTTTTGTTGTCTTCCATATAAAAATAGCTAAACTAAGCCTGCTTTAAGTAAATCCTGAACATCCAATAACCCCACCGGGCGCCTCTTCTTATCAATTACCGGAAGCTCATCAATACGCCTATCCTGCATAATCCGCATTGCCTCAGCCGCCAGCATATCCTCGGTTATTACCGAAGGATTCTTAGTCATCACTTCGCTTATATTGCGAAAGGGCATACGCGCATCTGTTTTGAGGTTACGGCGCAAATCCCCGTCTGTAAATATCCCCGTTAACTTTCCGGACTTATCCACTACCGTAGCCGAACCTGCGCGGGACTGAGTAATTTTAAGAAGTACTTCGGAAACTTTTTCCCTCTCCTTAACTATCGGGTTATCCTTTCCGGTACGCATAATATCTGCCACGGTTAAAAGCAACCGCCTCCCTAATGCGCCGCCGGGATGGAAAAAGGCAAAATCTTTCTCCTTAAAACCTTTTAATTCCAATAAACATACTGCCAAGGCATCGCTCATTGCTAAAGATGCCGTAGTAGACGCAGTAGGAGCTAAACCTAAGGGACAGGCCTCTTTTCTTACTGATACATCTAAAACCACATCGCTGTATTTGCCCAGGATTGACTTAGTATTACCGGTCAGGGCAATTACCTTACAACCTATTTTTTTTAAAAGAGGCAGTAGCTTCCTCATCTCCTCAGTTGAACCGCTATTAGAAAGAATAACCACCACGTCAGAAGAGGTAACCTTTCCTAAATCTCCGTGTATAGCCTCGGCAGTATGTAAAAATAAACTGGGAGTTCCGGTTGAAGCCAGGGTGGCGGAAAACTTCTGGGCAATTATCCCGGTCTTTCCCATACCGCTTACAACAACCCTACCCTTAGTCTTTAGAATTAGGTTTATTGCCTGCTTAAAATTACCGTTGATACGGCTCTTAAGGTCCCTTATAGCCGAAGCCTCGGTCTCCAGAACCTCTCTGCCCCTCCTTAAAACATTTATCTTCACTTAACTCTCCTCTTCTCCTAAAGAACGCCTTATTTTAACTACCTGTTTAAGCAATTTCTCTAACCCCTTAAGATCGATCATATTTGATCCATCGCAAAGCGCCTTATCCGGATCAGAATGGACCTCCAGAAACAACCCATCGCATCCAAAGGCAACTGCTGCTCGGGATAAACCTTCTACAAACTGGCGCTGTCCCGAAGAACAATTCCCCTTGCCCCCGGGTATCTGGATACTATGGGTAGCATCATAAATTACCGGATAGCCGAATTGACGCATAATTTCTAAAGCCCTGAAATCAGTAACTAGATTGTTATACCCGAAAGATACCCCGCGCTCAGTAATAATAATATTCCTATTGCCCGTAGATTCTACTTTCTTAATTATCGGCAGAATATCCCAAGGCGCCAAGAATTGCCCCTTCTTTATATTCACTATCTTACCGGTCTTGGCTGCAGAAACAACGATATCGGTTTGGCGGCTTAAGAAAGCGGGAATTTGGATAATATCCAACACCTTTGCAGCCTCAAAGATATCCTTTACGCAATGTACGTCGCTTAATATGGGGACCTTTATTTTCTTCTTAATATTTCTTAATATATCCAGCCCTTTTTTTATACCCGGCCCTCTGAAAGATTCCAGGGAAAGCCGGTTAGCCTTATCAAAACTCGACTTGAATATAAAAGGAACCCCTAAACCTGAGGTAATATCCTTAATCCTTTTGGCAATATTCAAACAGGAGCCCTCCGATTCAATCACGCACGGCCCGGCAATAAGAATTAACTTACTCCCCTGGCCGATCTTAATATTGCCTAGGCTCACCTGCCGCATCATATCGCCTCTTTCTTAAGATACTCCTCAACCTTAAGCAAATCATCAGGGGTATCAATGCCGATAGTATCAAACATTGTCTCAATAACCTTAATCTTAAACCCTTCCTCCAACACCCTTAATTGTTCCAGTTTTTCGCTTCTCTCTAAATCCGAAACCGGAAGGTTCTTGTAGATAAAAAGGAAGTCCTTGGTATAACCGTAAAGCCCGATATGCTTAAAATATTGCGGATCCTTTACATCCGAATTAGCTGCTGCATAGGGAATAACGCTACGCGAGAAATATAAAGCGAAATTATTCTTATCTGTTACCACCTTAACAACATTAGAATCGTTTATTAAAGCTGGATCAACTATCCTCTTCATAATTGTAGCCATGGAAACAGAGTTATCTTCCAGTAAGGCGCGTGCGAGGCTATCAATCATGGTCGGATGGATTAAGGGTTCATCTGCCTGGATGTTAACCACTATCTTTACATCCAAAGGGTTAATTACCTCGGCAATTCTATCGGTACCGCAAACATGCGACTTGGAAGTCATTACTACCTTTGCACCGAACCCTAAAGCAACCTCTGCAACCTCTTCATGGTCGCAGGCAACGATAATATCATCCAGCATCCTTGCCTGTTTTACCCTCTCCCAGACATGTTGAATCATGGGCTTGCCCATTATATCCGCCAGGACCTTGCCGTGAAAACGGGTTGAAGAATATCTTGCCGGTATAACCCCTATCACATCCATCATTAACCTAACCCCCTTATCAACTCATCTGAAGTTAAGGTAGCCGTACCTATTTTACCTACAACAATCCCGGCGGCATAATTAGCGATATGAGCTGCCTCTACTTTGCTGGCACCTACAGCCAGGCTCAAGGCAAAAGTGGCAATCACCGTATCTCCGGCACCGGAAACATCAAAGACCTCCTGAGCTACCGTAGGGATATTTGTTACCCTCCCATTATATTCAAATAACTTAACCCCCTGTTCCCCTAATGTAACCAGTAAAGAATCAAGCCCCAGATATTCCAATATTTGCTTACCGGCTGCCTCAATATCGGAATCATCAAAAAGCTTGTCGCTCTCCAGCTTTAGCTTATTTCCCTTATCATTAATTTTCAGATTTCTTACGGCATTCTCTAGCTCCTTGCGGTTAGGAGTAATAGAGGTAACTCCGCGGTAATACTGAAAATGATCCTCTTTAGGGTCAACCAAAATTATTTTCTTATTCGACTGGGCAAGAAGGATTAAGCCCTCAAGAAGCTGAGGGTTAATTACCCCCTTACCGTAATCCTCTATGATAATGGCATCAAAGGCGTTAATATTTCTCCTGATAAAATTGAAAATCCTGCAGATTGTCTTCTTGGGCAATGTTTCGGTATGCTCCCAATCAACCCTTACTATCTGCTGATGCCCACAGATAATGCGGGTTTTTACCGTCGTGCATCTGCCAGGAGAAACAAAAACTCCTTTTGTATCAATGTTTGCTTTTTTTAATACACCTTTGAGTATGCCTGCGTTTTTGTCCTCTCCTATAACTCCGGCTAAAGAAACACAAGCCCCGTAGGAACTGATATTATTTGCCACATTAGCCGCCCCTCCCGGGAGGTGAGTCTCTTTATTTGCCCACACTACCGGAACCGGAGCCTCCGGGGAGATCCGCTCGACTTTCCCCCAGATATACTCATCTAAAATTAAGTCGCCAATAACTAAAATGCGCGCGCGCTTAAACTTTTTTACTATATCCTTAAGTCTTTTCATATTTTATGGGAAATTTTATTTAACCGCCTTAAGCACTTTGAAGTAATAATTTTAGCATAATTATAAACTAAATCAACTATAAAAAGGGCAAAAGAAATACGGCGTTCTTAAACCCCGCATCTCAATAAGTTGTCCGCAGCCCCTAATACATCTTCTACGGTAATTGCCTTAAGGCAGGCAAACTCCTTCTTGCAATTATGGGCCAGGCAATTAATACAACCCACATCTTTATGCAATGCCTTGCCCCTAATACCTATCGGCCCCCAGCGCTTAGGGCTTAAACCTTTCTGTTTTCTACCGAAAATAGAGATTACCGCAACCCCCAAAGCCGAAGCGATATGCACTGGCCCGGAATCATTCGAGATAAATAAAGCGGACCTCTTCAACAGGCTGGCCAGTTGAGAAAGCGAAACCTTACCCGCCAAGGAATAGGCAGGAATCTTCATCTGAGCAATAACCTTCTCAGCAATAAAAACATCCTTAGGCCCACAGACGATTATAACCTTTAGGCCGTATCTTTGGGCCAACCTCTCTGCTACCTGCGCAAAACGATCTGAAGGCCAAATCTTTGAAGGACAACTTGCCGCAGGATTAATAAGTAGGAGCTTATCGGCATTATTAATCCCCTGCGATTTAAAAAAATCTTCCGCCCATTCTTCAGAGGCAGACCTTATAGGCATAAAAAGCTTCTTATCATCTATCCTCAGCCCTAAATTCTCCAATAAATCTAGGTTATATTCTAATTCATGTTTCTGGCCTAACTGCTTTGTATGGCTGAATTTATCGGTTAAAAGAAAGCCCATCTTTCTATCATAACCTATCCTTTTAGGGATGCCGGCTAAATACGATATCAGATGAACCCGGTTAGTCGGATGCAGGATTATTGCTATATCGAACTTGCTTTTATTCAATTTCCGTGAGAACTTAATAGAAGAAAGCCACCCCTTTTCTTTAGCGTCTTTATCATAAAGCACTACTTCATCAAGATAAGGATTCCCTTCCACAATCTCTTTAGAATGAGGGGAAACCATCATCGCGATAAAGGCATGCGGATAATTATCCCGCAGAACTTTAATGACTGGGGTAGACAAAACCACATCCCCAATTCTGTCCGTGCGCACAACCAGTATTCTTTTGTATTCATGGGGTAAAACAAAACCTAATCCCCGACTTTCTCCAGGACGCAGGACTCTTCTTGCCGCGCTTAAAAAACTCTCCAGATGGTTGGCCATACGTATAACCTCGCTATCGTTGCTGATTTCTAGCCTTGCGGACTGATCTATTTTCTCTCCTATAGGAAAAACACACCTGAAGGCGCCTAAAGACAGCAAAAAATACAATCGCCGATATTCCTAAAGTTGGTAAAAAGTATCTTTTCTCCCATCATCTCCTAGGAGACTACTGCCCTAACTACATCATCCGGAGTAACCGCCTTCATACAGCGGTTATCCCTGCACTTTAATTCGTAGCAGGGGATCTTACATCCTACATCCTTTTGTAATATTACCACATTCTTTGACGGGTACGGACCGGTAATCTGGGGGGAGGTCGGACCGAAAATAGCAATTATTCTTTTCGCGCCTACGCTGTTTGCTATATGAAGAGGGCCGGTATCAGCCGTAATAAAAACACTGGACTGCTTAGATAAAGCCGCAAGTTGCTTTATGTTAAATACTCCGCAGGCAATTATAGGCTTAGCCTTCATCCTATCTTTAATCTGTCCTGCCAGTGATAAATCATTATGCCCGCCTGTTATGACAATCTTTGCCTCAAGCTCTTCTGCCAACCTATCGCATACATGAGACCAAAACTCTTTGGGCCAACGCTTAGAGAGCCAGTTGCCACCAGGGTTTATAACAACTATAGAATCATCTTCTTTTACCAGATTGGCCTTTAAATACTCCTTCACGCGCTTTTCATCGCTATCGCTATAAAAGAATTCCGTATATCTGTCTTCTACTTTAAAACCTGCCCTTTCAATAATATCCAGATAATAATCTATGCGGTGAAGAGAATCCCTGTGCGGGGGGATAATCTTCTTAGTTAATAAAAACCCTCTTTTCCTGGTGTAATGGCCTATCCTCTCGGGGATACCGGCTAACCGGCACATAAGCGCCCGGCTGAAAGACCGGTGCAAAAGAAAAACAATATCAAAATCTCTCATTCTTAAGGTACGGACAAATTCAAAACGCTGGAATATCCCCTTATGCCTGTCCTTTTCGTCGAAGATAAGAATCTCGTCTAAATTAGGATTACCCTTTAATATAGGGTAACATCTGCTAGGTACGATACAGGAGATAAAGCTATGCGGGAAATTACGCCGGATATTCCTGATGGCGGCGGTAGAAAACAAAACGTCCCCTAACCAGTTAACATTGAAAATCAATACTCTCTTGTTCCCTGAATCCTTCATTGGTAAATTTAGTCCTTTAGTTACCCTGCAGGCATCGCAAGTATATTTGCTCTGTGTTAAAAACCATCTTATCTCGAGAGAAATTATTCACCATATACTTATGCGCATTCCTCCCCAGGTCAAGGGCCTTCTTGGAATCAGAGATTAAACTAATAATAGCCTGAGAAATGCCGCGGGGATCTTTCGGATTAACCAACAAACCATTTTCTTTATCCTTGATTAAAGTCTTTATCCCTCCTACGCTAGAGCCTATAACCGTAAGCCCCATACTCATCGCCTCCATCAACGCCATTCCTAACCCCTCATTGAGTGAAGGCATCACAAAAAAGTCTATGGCAGAAAGAACCTCTCTGGTATCTATGGTATTGGTTACGAATATAACATTCGCTTTGATGCCGAAATCTTCGGTGAGTTTTCTTAACTCTTTCTCCATCTTCCCCTCTCCTGCAATAAGCAATCGAGCCTGAGGATAAATCGGCAGGATATCCTTCATTGCTTCGATAAGATACCTGTGCCCTTTTACATCGGATAGACGCGCTAAAATTCCCACTACTGGCCCAGACCCCAGCCCTATTTTCAGTTTGGCCTTTTGCCTGTTTTCAAAAGATGGCGGGCTAAACTTATCCATATCAATACCATTATAGACTAAATCTATCCTCTGCGGACTTAATTTAAAATCATTAATTAGATGTTCTCTGACTTGGTCGCTTATAGCAATAATCTTATCCGGCCAACAGGGAAAAACCCTGCGTGAAAAACGCCTTTTGAAGAAACCATGGCAGGTAAAAACATGCTTTACGCCTGTAAACCTCTGCAATAGACAACCCAATACCTGTGTAGTCCGGCTATGGGAATGCAGTATATCAATCTTATTCTCCCTTACTGCTTTATATAATTTAATTAGGCTTAATACGATCTTCGGGCTTAACTCATTCTTTGTATTTAAGGAAACCCGAATGGGCTCTACGCCAAGCCTGTTAAATTCTCCCAGCAATTCTCCTCCGGAAGAAGCGATAAATAACCGGTGGCCTTTCTTTATTAAACCTGCTGATAAATTCAAGGCATAGCTTCCGATACCGCCTATATTAAGATGATTTATCAAGTGCATTATCTTCATTTTAAAAGCTTCTCTATTCCCCGAATAACCTCTTCTACGGTTATTGAATTCATACATTTACCATGTTTACATTTTGCCTTATAACAAGGGCTGCAGGATAATTCCTTGCGGATAAGAACATAATCTTTAGCCGGAGGCATATGCCTTAACGGATCCGTCGGACCGAAAAATGCGATTACCGGAGTATTTACCGCAGCAGCAATATGCAATGGCGAAGAATCAGCAGATATAAAGACTGCGCAGCGCTTAATTAAAGCAGCCAACTGATTAATAGTAGTCTTACCGCAGGCATTAATTATCTTGGTATTTTTGGCAGTATTGACAAGCATACTTGCCGCGGGCAGGTCATCTTCGGTACCGGTCATTACCACCCGCATATTCCTTAAACCCAGCTCATCGCAAAGCTTAACTATGTATTCCTTAGGCCAACATTTAGTGGCCCACCGCTTGCTTGCACTGATATTTATCCCGATAATTATCTGTTCCTGGCTTAACCATTGGGTATTTAATAGTTTTTCTACATACTCCTCGTCGCTTTTTGAGGGCCATAGCTCCAAGCGGTTATCCTTTAAGTCTATCCCTAAAAGTTTAAGCACCTTAAACTGATGTTCAATCGGGCCTATCTTTGGTTTATTATCTTTAATCCGGTGGTTAAGCAAAAAACCCAGCTTCTTATTATCATAACCATACCTATTGAGGCTTAGGGAGAGAAAAGAAAGTATGTGGCTTATACGGTTATTCTGAAGATCAATAACCAAATCAAAGCCCTTCCTTCTTAACCCCCTAGCGATACCCAAGAGCCCACTTAGACCTTTGTCCCTGTTTTTAAAATCCGCTACCAGTAGCTCGTCTATATACGGACATTTAAAGAGCAAGTCTTTAGACTCTTCCCCCACTAATAAACTGATTTTATGATGGGGGAATTTTCTTCGTATCTCCCTTAAGGCTGGGGTAGACAAGATAATATCTCCCAGGGAACTTAATTTGATAATTAAAAGGCTGAATTTACTGGAAGCCTCCTCATAAACCTTAAGTGTATTCTCAACCATCAGAGAGATATTGTACTTCTCCTTTACCGTGTCTATAGCTGCTTGGGACAAAGAAAGAGCCAGTTGAGGATCTTTGAATATCCTTATGGCTGCTTCAGCCATAGTATCAGGGTCAGCAGGAGGGACAAGAAGCCCGTTTTTATTATTTTCGATAATATCTACGACTCCGCCTACTTCTGTAGCCACAACCGGGACTCCCGCTGCCTGGGCCTCAATAATTACCCTGCCGAATGCTTCATGGGTAGTAGTAGCCAAAACCAGGAGGTCTAAATGAGAGAGAATTTCAGGGATATTTTTTTGCGTACCTAAAAACTCGGTGCAATGGGTCAACCCAAGCCTTTTTACCAAGACCTGTATTTCTTCTTTATATGCCTGGCGGGATGCAGAAGCATCCCCAACAATCCAAATCTTTAGATAGGGTATCGCCCTGGCAACCTTTGCCATCGCCTTAACAAAGTAGAGGTGCCCCTTAAGAGGAGTTATCCTCCCGATAATCCCTACATTAAACTCTCTCCCTCTTTTTTTATCAGGGCTTAAATATTTAAACTTATCCAGATCCACGCTACGCGGGATTAAACGTATCCTCTCGTGAGGAACAGAAAAATCTTCTATCATGTGACGGGCTATAATATTGCTTAATACAATCACCCTCTTCCCCCATCCCATCACATAACTAAATGGATGTTTTGTATAATAACCGTGGCAGGTAGTAATAAATATAGCCCGGCTTTTTCGACAGGCAAAATAAGCTATCCAGGCAGGGACCCTTGAGCGCGCATGCACTATATCTATATTTTCTTTTTTAATAATATCGAGCAGAAGCGGGACTAGCCTGGCCATTGATAATATCGACTTCTTATTAACCGAAAGCTGGTAATGCTTGGCGCCGGACTCCTCCAAGTCTTTAACCAAAACCCCTCCGGCAGATACTACAACCGCTTTATGATTTAGGCGGATAAGGTGCCTGGCTAAATCTAAAGTGCCAGTTTCAACCCCCCCAACATTTAATTCCGGTAGAATTTGAAGTATATTCAACCCAAATCTCCTTTACTACTACAATATTTTATTTAAGGCCTGGCTAACCAACTGGCTATCCCTTAGAGAAGGTAAAACAGGCTTAGCCGCCCAAACGCCTTTAATCATATTACCCAGATTGCCAATTTCATCCCTATAGATATATTTTCTTTCCGCAAGATATTTCAAAAAACGCTCATGTTTTAAGCTTAATCCCGGGGCATTAAAAACAAATACATATTTCCTACTGCTTACTGCCTCTGAAATCATAGAGATGCTCTCGGGGGTAGAAATAATAATATCGCTTAAGCCCAACATGCCGCCTACCGCCTCCGGAATATTTGCCTCATTGGCAATAACCATTAGTTTCACGGCATCAAAACCTTTTAGCTCCCTCTTAATAATTTCTTCCGCCTCTTTGGGGGTACGCCTTGAGGTAGTAAGAAGGATATCAGCATTTAAACTACGGCTCAAGGACTTTAATTCTTCCATAAGCCTGAGAATTAAGACTGGAGAGAGGTTAAAGCGCTTACTATTACCTCCGACTAGCACTGCCATATAAAGGCGACCTTTATTTAAACCCTTACTAGCGGAAAGTTTCTTTGACTCTAAACCAATGGATTCTTCATCAATTAAATTAAGCGCAGCATCTGTAACAACCACATTCTTGCCTCTTGCCGGAAGGTCATGACGGGGGACAATCACAAGGTTAAATTTATTTAGGCCTAAAAGAGCGGGGCGCATAACAACAATCGATTTGCTCAAATTATCCCGCGAAAGAAGAAAATTTACACCAGAGAGAGAAGAGCCGGCGGATATAATTATATCCGCGGAAATGCCAAAGACTTTATTAAATGAATCGGGAGAAAGCGATTTTTCAAGAGAAACAGGGAATAAATTTAACAAAATTCTGCGAAAGTTATTCTTAAAGCTTACTTCTACCATTTCAACTTCTGATTCTATATCTTGCCTGGATAATACCTCCTGCGCTAACCTTGCTACTGCCTCTGACTGGCGCAAATGCCCTGTCCTGCCGTCGTTTAAGATGAGTATCTTTTTTTTATTTGAATGTTTCCATATTTTATAAGTCCACAGGTATTCTTTCGGATTATTAAAAATAAAGTTTTCGAATATAGCGATGGCCTTACGCAAAATACTCCTTATATCAACGCTTTCATCCTGGCTTCCCGATAATGAGATCTCTTCGCCTGACCAAACCTTGATTTTAGGCCCGTTAATACGCGCAAAAAATATGGGGATTAAAACAGCCTTATGCCTTAAGGCCAGCTTCACTGCTCCCTTAGGGATAGAGGCTGGAAACCCAAAGAAATCAATTAATAAACCTGTACTCCCGCCCTGGTCAACGGTCATGCCAATTGCCTCGTTATTATTCAAGGCCTCGATAGCCTCTTTCAGGCCTCCTTCGCGGCTTATAATACGGCAGCCCCTCTGCTTACGATAGCCATTAAGCAGCTTATTAAGCCTGGGCAAACCCTGCTGTCTTATAAACATAGAAAAAGGGAAACCAAGATTAGAACTGATAATATTGGCCAGCTCCCAGCTACCGGCATGGACAGAAACAAGTATTACCCCTTTTTTCTTCTTAAAAGCCTCTAATACCCTCTCCTTGCCTTCAATAGTAATATACTTATCTATGTAATCTTGGTCGATTAAGGGGATTAAAAATACCTCGATGATACTTTGCCCGAAAGATTGGTAAAAATCTCGCGTCAAACGGGAGAGCCCGGCAGGAGAAGCGATAGAACCAAAAACCTTCTTAATATTGGCATATGCTATTGCCTTATGTTTAGAATCAAAATAATAGAAGAAATCGCCTAGACGCCTCCCTAAAAAGAAGCTTAAATTTAAAGGCATTGCCCTGAGAAACGGACCAAATACCTTAAAGAGAATACAGCCCAAGTAATCGATTAAAAAAGGGTTCTTCATTCTTTACGATCTTCAATTCTATGCGTAAGATAAGAATCTCAAGATCTCCCAGGATAGATATGGCCTCTTCAGAAATCCTTGCCGCATCTTTTTCCGTAGTAACAATAAATTTTAAACCGCTCCTTCTAGCCCTATCGGCAATTACCTCTATCTCCCTAACGGTATAATAATGATGGTCGGAAAAAACCAATTCCAACCCTACCCCCACCCCTAGGCCGGAGATCGTCTTTAGAAAAGATACTGGGTCGCCAATGCCAGACAAAAGGACAACTTTCTCTTTCTTAAGGCAGACTAAGCTGAGTAATTTACCCGGCTCTTTTATATTATAAAAACCGACCGGTTTGTGGATAGATTCAACGATTAATCCCCTGGGGTTATATTTAACCAAAGAAAGCCTGATTTTATCTAAATCCCCCCTGCTGACAAAATTAGTTTTGCTCAAGACAAAAATATCCCCTCTCTTCAGGGAACTTAAAGGTTCACGCAATAAACCTCGCGGCAGCATATGCCTGTTGCCAAAAGGGTTAAGGGAATCGATCACCACTATATCTAAATCTTTCTTTATGTGCCATTGCTGGAAACCGTCATCTAATATAGCTGTATCACAATTATATTCCCTTACAGCCCTTCTTGCCGAACGGGCTCTATTTTTGTCAATAATAACCGGGGTATCTTCCAGATTCTTAGCAAGCATCCTGGGTTCATCTCCTGCGTAGTCAAGACCTTTACGCTTATACCCGCGAGTAAGAATGGCCAGGGAATTACCACGTCCCTTAAGATACCTGGAAATTAATTCAACCAGGGAGGTCTTACCTGTGCCGCCTACGGTAATATTACCTACACTGATTATCCTTAAATTAAAACGCTTTTGATCAAAAGAAGAACAGGAGATTAAAACGCGTATGATAATACCGTAAATCAGGGAGAGAATAAAAAGGAAAGGCTTTATCAATTCCGCCAAGGCCCCTTTCTGCCTGTCTGTTACTATACTATAAAAATACCCTTTCATATCAATATTAAACAACCCTCATCAGCATAAGTATTCCCAAGAGAATAAAAGTACCCGCACTAAAATAACGTATTGCCTGAGGATTAATAAACTTAGCCATAGCTGCTCCGATTATAACCGATATAATCGTAACGATAATATACGCACAAACCGAACCAAGCCAGACCAAAAGTGGCTTGCCTGTCTTAGCAGCCATAGTAATCCCCACCATCTGCGTTTTATCAGCTAATTCCGCAAAAAAAACAGCTCCGAAGGTCCCTAAAAATACTCTCCAGTCCATTTCTCCTCCTAAGATTATTTTATTATAATAACACAGCCTTATGTAATAAACAATGTTTTTGTCAGAGAGAGAAGCCTATAAAAGACAAGGAGATGTATAAATTTTCTTTGGAAATTAAACCCCGCAGGAGCTTTCAACGAATCCAAAAATATCGCTTAACTTATCGGCTACAATATCCGCTTTGCTAAGGTATTCCTTGGGAAGGCTGGTAGTCAAAGCAACACAAAACATACCTGCTTTTTTAGCCGATGCTATACCAAAAGGGGCATTCTCAACAACCAGGCACTGCCTGGGCTTTAAGCCCATTGATTGAGCGCACTTAAGATACGGTTCAGGATGAGGCTTGCCTCTTTTAACCTGGTTACCAGCAACTATAGAATCAAATAATAACCGGACCTTGGCCGGGAGTATCTTCTCAACCTCATCTATAGGGCTACCCGTAACCAAGCCCAGGATATACCCCTGCCCCTTTAGGCAGATCAGAAAATCTTCTACTCCCTGGAAGATAAAACGTTTAAAGTTTTTTTTGAATATAACTTGCCGCTTTAGGAAGATTTCCCTCAACATCCTTGCCGAATATTTTATTTTAGCCCTACCTAATAAATCTTTTAAGGTTTTCTCCCATTTCTCCCCTTCCTTAGAATACACATCAAAACAGCTCACCCGCACTCCATATGGCCTTAAGGCTTCATACCAAGCCAGGAAATGATAAGGCATGGAGTCGATAATAACTCCATCCATGTCAAAAATAACCGCCCTAGGCTTGACTTTCAGTCTGTGCATTTTCATAATTAATCCGATGACATAAAAGAAAGGTTCCTTTCAATAAACTCCACCAGCCTCTGCTGGATATCCGTAGGAGTATTGGTGAATTCTAACCCCATGCCGGGATAAGCGTGTGGCTGAATTTGCTTATCGGGAATCCAGACAACCCTAGCATCCAATTCTATCTCTTTTTGATGCGGGGGTAATTTCATCCTCAAGATTACCTCATCCCCCAGCTTAAATTGGTCGCAACCAAATATAAAAGCGCCTACTGCGCTTAAATTAATCAGGTCCAGATGCAGGCATTGAGGGCTCCTCTGGCCCTTAGCTTTAAGCTCTATCTTAATATCTATAGGCAGACGCTTAAACCTGCGCCTAAGCTGCAGCTTTTTTATATCCTCGATAATTCTATCCTCGCTGAAACTTTTTAGCGCGGATTCTTCATCGGGGTATACCTCTACAACCTTTTCCAGACCTGCAATACAGAAAATGTTACGGATATGCGCCGGTACATTGGCAAACTTAATCCTCCCCTGGGAATTAATAACCTCCTTATAGGCAATTACCACAACCGAGATACCCATATAGTCAATAAACTCCACTTCTTCAAGATTGCATAAAATATCGCAATAGCCATCCCGCAGGCACTGGCCGATAGCCTCAACCAGATTGGCGGAATTTACGTCAATCCTACCGGATAAATCCAAGATAACCACACTATCTTTCTGCCGTGCCCTTATATCCATAATTTGATAAATAGTAACATGATCGCCGATTCTAAACAATGAGTTTTCTTACTAAACCAAGGCTTTTCTCGGTAGCGCCTTGATTCTTCAATATTACCTCTTTTGAATTCCTGGCAAGTTCAATTGTTCTGCCCTTATTCTCTAAAAGATCCTTTATTATCAATAGCAGGTCTTTTGGGGTTAAGGCCTGCAACGCCGCCTTGCTCCCTAAAAACTCCGCGGCAATATCGCGAAAATTAAACATATGCGGGCCAAAGATTACCGGCTTTCCCAAAGAAGCAGGCTCCAGAATATTCTGCCCTCCTTTTTTCACCAAGCTTCCCCCTACAAAAACTATATCTGCGGCCGCATAAAATGAAATTAACTCTCCTACCGTATCCAAAATGAAAACCGTATCCTTCAAAGCCTCTTTAGGCTGGAATAAACTTATCCGAGAGGGTTTAAATCCAAAATGCCTTACCAGGGCTGCGATTTTATCCGCCCTATCCGGATGACGCGGGGCAAGCAGAAGACGAAGATAAGGGAAAGCCCCCAGAAGTTTACGATAGATGTTTAATAAAATTCTCTCTTCACCCGGGTGGGTTGAACCTGCTACTAAAAGAACCTCTCCCTCCTTCAGCGATAATTTGTCCTTAGAACTATTTACCCCCTCTGATAATTTCCGGGCCTGATCAAACTTCATGCTTGCGGTAACTTCTATTCTTTCAGGATCAACCCCTAAAGAAATCAACCTATCCCTGTCGTTTTTAGACTGGGCACAAAAGACATGAATTTTATTTAAAACCGGTTTAATTAAATATTTTATAGCGGAATACCCTTTGAAAGATTTATCTGATATACGTGCATTAAGCACGGCAATAGGGACCTTGATGCTGTAAAGAGAGCTTATAAGATTAGGCCAGATTTCAGTCTCAGCAATAATAAATATGCAGGGCCTGACCTTTCTCATCACCCTGTCTGTAATAAAACTTAAATCAAAAGGAAGATAGGTAATAAAATCTGAGTTTTCTGCCAGGGAACGGGCAATTTTATTCCCCGTAGGGGTAACAGTAGAAATTACAAAACTTTTGGAAGGATAAGAGGAGCGCAATCGTGAAATTAAACCCCGCATTAATACAACCTCACCTACGCTTACTGCATGAATCCAGATGGGGCGGTCAGAGGGAAGATCATTAGGCAGAAACCCTAGTCTCCTTGAGAAACCGCGGTGGAATTTGCCCTTTAATAAATAAACCGGTAAGCTTATTAAGATAAAAATTAAAAATACAAAATCATATAATATTTTCATTTTAGATATACAAACTCGGACTATCCTTAAGCATGCGGATGCGCTTTATTATAAACACTTTTTAATTTATCCGTAGTTAGATGCGTATAAATCTGCGTAGTAGATAGGTTAGCATGACCCAACAATTCCTGCACCGTTCGTAAATCTGCTCCCCGGTTTAACAGATGGGTAGCAAAAGAATGCCTTAGGGTATGGGGAGAAATCCCCCGGTTCATTCCGGCTATCTTTAAATACTTACAGACGATATCCCTGACCCCGCGGGTAGTAATCCGCTTGCCGTTTTTATTCAAGAAAATAATATCGCTTTTTTTCTTCCTTCCCTCAAGATATCTCCTTAAGGCCCTTGTGGCAATATCGCCCAAAGGGACAATTCTCTCCTTCTTTCCTTTTCCCATAACCTTGATTATGCCGCTTATAAAATCCACATTGCTTGAATCCATGGCTACCAGCTCGGAGATACGTAATCCGCTCGAATAGAAAGTTTCCAGAATGGCCCGGTCACGCAGCGTCCTTTCATCTTTATCGTCTTTAGCGAACGCTGACTCTATAAGCTGCGCTACCTCAGCCTCGGTCATAAAAAGCGGCAGGTGCTTATCCAGCTTAGGGCTTGAAAGCATAAGGATAGGATTGGTTTTTAGGTAATTTTCGCGGGTTAAGAACCTGAAAAAGCTACGCAGCGCAGAGAGATGCCTTCCTACGCTCCTGTTACCTAAGTTTTTTTCTTTTAAAACTGCCAGGTACTTTCTTAAATACAGGTAATCTATCTTCTCTAGCTCAACCCCTCCGCAGAATTTCTTAAAATCATCCAGGTCTAATTTATAATTTAAAATAGTATGGGGAGAATAATTCTTTTCGATCTCCAGATAGCGGATGAATTTCTCGATATATTTATCCATAAACAGTTATAACCTGACTTATTCTTTATCCTCCGGTAACGTACGGGAAACAAACCTGCATTTGGGAAAATTTGAACATCCGTAGAAGAATCCCCGCTTTGAACGACGCTCAATCAACTCTCCGCCGCAGCCGGCCTCCGGGCATTTCACTCCGGAAGTAATTGACTGGGAGCTTTTGCACTCCGGAAAACCCGAACAACTTAAGAATTTGCCCCTTCTGCCCCATTTAACAATCATCGGTTTTCCGCAAAGCTGGCAAACCTTATCCGTAGTAATAATTTCTTTTTTTACATTTGCCTGCGCAAAGTCAAGGCTGACTTTGAATGGCGAATAAAAATCTTGTAAGACCTTAAGCTTATCAAGCCGGCCCTCCTCAACTTCATCCAGCTCCTCCTCCATAAGCGCGGTAAACCCGACATCCACAATCTTTGGAAAATACTCAACCAATAAATCGCAGACTTTAAAACCTAATTCTGTAGGGTTAAAATAACCCTTAACCCTGCGTACATAATCGCGCATTATCAAAGTATAAATTATCGGGGCATAAGTAGAAGGCCTGCCGATACCGTCTTCTTCCAGCGCCTTTATTAAAGAACTATCAGAATATCTTCCCGGAGGCTTGGTAAAGTGCTGCGAAGGCAAAACCTTTAACAATTCTAAGATATCACCCTTGGATAAAAAAGGGACTGTATTTTTAACGGGTTTATCCCTACCATTCTCATCATCCTCAACATTATCGTTATAGGCAGCTGTAAATCCCGCAAAATCAAGGATACTTCCAGAGGCGCTTAATTGATATTCACCTGCCTCTATGCTTACAGCCGTAACTTTATAAATTGCCGGCTTCATCTGACTAGCTACAAAACGATTATAAATAAGCGTATATAATTTAACCTGATCAGGAGTTAAGAAATTTTTCAGGCTTTCGGGATGGCGCGATACAAAAGTAGGCCTGATTGCCTCATGCGCTTCCTGCGCTAATTTCTTTACCTTATAGTAATTCGGCTTCTCCGGAAGATGCTCCTTTCCAAAATTCATAGCTATATAATCACGCACCTCGGAAATTGCCTCAGGAGCCACGCGCGGAGAATCAGTACGCATATAGGTAATTAAACCTACCGGATTATCCTGCCCTATATCAATACCCTCATAGAGCCCCTGCGCCACAGACATAGTCTTATTGGCGTTAAATCTTAATTTATTAAAGGCCTCCTGCTGCATAGTACTGGTGATAAAGGGAGGGCTGGGGTAACGTTTTTTCTCAGACCCCTTAACTTCAGATACCCTGAATTCCCTATCCTTTAAATCATTACAGATATTCTCTGCTTCTATATTATTTTTTATTTCAATCTTTGCCTTATCTTTTTTATCAAGCTTAGCCAAAAATTTACTTTCGTCCCTTGAAAGCTCTGCCTCAACTTCCCAGTATTCTTTAGAGATAAACTTCTGAATCTGCCTCTCCCTTTCAATAATTAACCTTAAGGCTACCGACTGCACTCTTCCTGCGCTTAAGCCCCGGGCGATCTTTTTCCAAAGCAAGGGACTTAAGAAATAACCTACCACCCTATCCAGGACCCGCCTTCCCACCTGGGCCTCAACCATATTAATGTCAAATTCGCGCGGATGGGTAAATGCCTCTTTAACCGCCGCCGGGGTTATTTCATGAAAAGTAACCCTTAAGACATTATCGCCCTTCTTAAAAACCCTTTGCTTTAACTGCCAGCCGATAGCCTCGCCCTCACGGTCAGGGTCGGTAGCAATATAAATAGCTTCTTTCCCCTTGGCCCCCTTCTTAAGCGCCGCTAAAACCTTCTGTCTGCCAGGTATAGTTACGTACTCAGCCTCGAACCCATTTTCAACATCTACGCCCAGCTTCTTTAAAGGCAGATCAATAATATGCCCCATTGAAGATACTATAACAAAACCATCCCCCAGTATCTTTGCGATAGTCTTTGCTTTTGTCGGAGACTCTACGACCACTAAATTCTTTTTCTTCATTAAGAATACCTCGTATAATGTTTGCCCGGAAGTTCCCTAATCAGCTTTCTTACCATAAGCCTAAAAAGTATACCGGAGATACTTGGGATATCCATCCCCGTAAGTTCAACAAGGTCGTCCAATTGGAGAGCCTGATTAGATATTAAGCCATACACCTTATCCTCTTCTACTGCCTTAGGAATAAGCTTAACTTCAGCCGGCTTCTTATCTAAGGATAAAGATGGTAGATTAAATTCCTCCAATACGTCATTAAGATTAGTAACTAACTTAGCCCCCTGCTTTATCAGCTCGTTTGTACCAAAAGAGTTTGCCGTATCAATTTTACCCGGTATGGCAAAAACTTCCCTGCCCTGTTCCAGTGCAAAATCAGCAGTAATAAGAGCCCCGCTGTTCTTAGCTGCCTCGACCACCAAAACCCCCAGGCTCATCCCGCTTATTAAGCGGTTACGCCTGGGAAAATTCTGAGGCAGAGGCTTGGCATCCAGAGGGAACTCGGAGATTACCGCCCCATTTTCAGATATCTCCTGAGCTAAACCTCTATTCTCTTCGGGATATAAATGATTAAAACCGCTTCCGATTACAGCAATAGTGCGCTTACCTGCTTTTAACGCCCCCTTATGGCTATAGGTATCTATCCCGCGGGCCATGCCCGAAACAACCGTAAATCCCTGACCGGCTAAACCAAAGGCAAATTCCTGAGCCTGGCTTAATCCGTAAAAGGAAGCCCTGCGTGATCCTACAATACCGATAGAAAAATTATCCTCAGGCCTTAATTCACCTTTTACATAAAGCACCAGAGGGCAGGAAGGTATACTTTTAAGATTGAGGGGAAAACCTTTATCCTCAATCGTTAATATCTTAAGCCCCATTTTCTCGGCAAAGAGCAGTTCTTCTTTCACGCCCTCTTTCCCTAAAGCAACAATCCTCTCGGCGGTTCGATCTTTTATGCCAAGAACCGACGAAAGCCTTTCATAAGGGGCGCGCAGGATACCTTCGGGGCTACGAAAATACTCAATCAGCTTATTAAGTTTAACGCTACCTATCCCGCCGACCTTATTCAAGGCGACCAAAGCTTCAAGCTTGTTCATCTTTTAAGCAATTTTATAATTCCTGCCGCAACCTGGCTAACAGAAAGCCTGGATGTATTTATTGATTTATGCGCTTTGGCATAATAAGGAGCCCGTAATTTAAGTAAAAACTCTATTCTTTCCTTGGGATTATTGACATTAAGCAACGGCCGGCACCCTGCCAGCTGTTTTGTTCTCCTGAGGATAACGCCAGGCGTAGCCTTAAGGCAAACAATGAGGCCGGTCTTCTTCATCATCTTTATATTATCTTCGCTGGTAACAACCCCGCCTCCGCAAGAGACTATAAATTTATCCTCGCCAGCCACCTCTGCCAATATCTTTTTCTCGAGGCGCCTGAAGTACGGCTCCCCTTTCTTGCTGAAAATATCGGCTATGCATCTACCTTCCCTTAACTCAATTAATTCATCTAAATCCACAAAACGCCATTTCTTTTTCTTAGCCAATTCGCGGCCTACCGCACTCTTTCCGGTCCCCATAAAACCGACCAAATAAATATTGCTCATTGCTGTAATATCCTCTTATTAAATTAAAGTATAGGCAAAGACTAAGGCCCTTGCCTATACCATAACGTATTTTACTCTTGGTAGGCAGCCAAGACTATATCCGTCAAGGCTTGACGCGCCTCTTTAGTTACAGGATAAAAGGCATTGTACCACTTACCATCTTTAGCTTTATCCTGAGGCATACTAAGGAATAGGCCCTTTTGCCCCTGGATAATCTTCAGCCCCTTAACGATAAAATCTCCTAAGGCTATATCCAAAAAGGCCTTAGTCTTTGAGCCTCCCTCTAGCCTGTAAAGCCTGACTACCTTTAAACCTAACCCCTCAGACATTGCTATCACCTCCTTCTACACCAATAGACGAAGGAGGCAGCAAAATCTAACTAATTCTTTTCAAGTAATTCCTATAATTACTTTTTATATCCGTTAGGGAATCCGAACCAAATTTTTCCAAGAAAAGTTCTGCCAGGACATAGGCGCAGGCAGATTCTGCCACAACTCCGGCAGCACTTACCACGCAGGTATCTGTACGCTCAACAGCTGCTTTGGATGCCTTTTTAGTTTTGATATTAACTGAATCGAGCGGGTTCATCAATGTGCAGATCGGCTTCATGCAGGCACGCAAGATTATATCTTCACCGTTTGATATGCCGCCTTCAATACCGCCTGAATTATTGCTCTTGCGGAAAAAACCCCGCCCCTTATTCTTATATATCGGGTCATGCACTTCTGACCCAAAGCTTACAGCATAACCAAAACCTAAACCGAATTCTAAAGCCTTAATACCCGGGATAGAGATTATTGCCTGAGCCAGGCGGCCATCAAGTCTTTTGTCAGGCTGGACATAACTGCCTAATCCTACGGGAACCCCGCAGGCCCTGACCTCGAATATCCCCCCGACAGTATCCTTAAACTTTATAGCCTCGCTTATTGCCGCCTTCATGCCTACAGGAGAATTATCTCCGGCAACAGATAAAACCCTGCTGGATATGGCAATATTGAACTCTCTTAGAAAAATCTTGCATAAAGCACCTATACCTACGGTAGCAACCGTACCCCTGGCTGAGGCACGCTCTAAAACTTCACGGATATCATTAAAGCCATACTTCAAGAGGCCCGCAAGATCCGCATGCCCGGGCCTTGGGCATAATACCTTATGTAACTTTTCAATGCTAAAATCCTTATTC